>JABDPN010000160.1 GCA_013042715.1 Flavobacteriaceae bacterium
GCACTAACCTTCAATACTAAGGACACACCTACTGTATTTAACTTTAATTTTGGTGCATCATATCGATTCGATTTTCATAAAGACAAAATAGATAATAATAATTCAGCAAAAGACGAAGCTAAGCGAAGAAATAGATAAAAAGTTAAAAAGAAAAAAACAATCGATTTTATCGAAGAAGGAAGTTTTTAGCCTATGATTACAATACAAGAAATTTCATCAAAAAAAGAAATTAAGGAATTTGTAAAATTACCATTTAAACTCTACAAAAATTCAAAAACTTGGGTTCCCCCTATTATTAAAGAAGAAGTTAAGATTTTCGATAAAAACATAAATCCTGTTTTCGATAATGCAGAAGCAAGATTATTTTTAGCAAAAAAAAATGGTGAAATTGTTGGAAGAATAGCAGCAATTATCAATTGGATAGAAACCAAACAACAAAACATTAAGAAAATGCGTTTTGGTTGGTTTGATTTTATTGATGACTTTGAAGTTTCTAAGGCACTTTTAGATCAAGTTGAATCTATTGGTAAAGAAAACAATCTAGAGTTTATTGAGGGGCCTGTAGGCTTTTCTAACCTCGATAAAGTTGGACTTGTAACTTCTGGTTTCGACCATATTGCCAATATGATAACGTGGCATAACCACGAATACTATTTAAATCATTACAAAAAATATGGTCTAACAAAAGAAAAAGGCTACTCTGAAAGTAAATTCTATTACGATGATATTAATCCTGAAGATTTTAGACGAATTAAGAATCTTGTCCTTAAACGATATCAATTAAAAGCATTAGACTTTACATCTTCCAAAGAGATACTTCCCTATACAGATGCTATGTTTGATGTGTTTAGTGCATCACATTCTGTATTGTCATCTTTTGTTGAAATCAATAAAAAACAGCGCGATTATTTTAAAAAGAAATTTATACCATTTCTAAATCCTGAATATGTCAAGTTTGTTGTGGATAAAGATGATAAACTTGTAGCTTTTGCAATAGTAACCCCATTTTATGGGAAAGCACTGCAGAAGATGAATGGTAAGTTATGGCCGTTTGGTATTTTTCATTTACTAAAAGCCAAAAGGCACAGTAAAACAGCAACTTTTTATTTAATTGGTGTTTTACCAGAATATCAAAAAAAAGGTGTTACCTCTATTATTTTTGATCAATATTATAACGAGTTTACTAAAAATGGTGTTATAGAATACTTTAGAGGACCAGAATTAGATGATAATTTAGCTATCCATCAAATTTGGAAACATTTTAATTCTAAAGTTTTTAAAACTCGATCAACATTTCGAAAAACGATATAAAAAAAGCCACTTTTTAGAGTGGCTTTTAAATTCGAATATGTATAATCTTATTCTCCCATTGCAGCAGATACTGCAGCTGAAAGACGTTTGTAAGTTCCATTTTCTAAACGCTCTCTAATAGATGAAAATGCAATTAATGTTTCTTCCACATCTTCTAAAGTATGTGTTGCTGTTGGTATCATTCTAAGTAAAATTAATCCTTTAGGTATTACAGGGTAAACCACTATAGAACAGAATATTCCGTAATTTTCTCTTAAGTCTTTTACTAATGCCATTGCCTCTGGAATACTACCTTTTAAATAAACTGGAGTTACACAACTTTGTGTTGTTCCTATATCAAAGCCACGTTCTTTTAAACCAGATTGTAAAGCATTTACAATGGTCCAAAGGTTTTGTTTTAGTTCTGGCATTGTACGCAACATATCAAGGCGTTTTAAAGCACCTTCTACTAATTGCATTTGCAGTGACTTGGCAAACATTTGTGATCGTAAATTATACTTTAGATAGTCTATAATTTCTTTATCTGCTGCTATAAAAGCTCCTGTACTTGCCATAGACTTTGCAAACGTAGCAAAATAGACATCAATATCATCTTGTACTCCTTGTTCTTCTCCTGTTCCTGCTCCAGTAGATCCTAATGTTCCAAAACCATGAGCATCATCTACAAATAATCTAAAATTAAATTTCTTTTTAAGTTCTACTATTTCTTTTAATCGACCTTGTTCTCCACGCATTCCAAATACACCTTCAGAAATAACCAGTATTCCTCCACCTGTATGTTCAGCCATTTTAGTAGCTCTTTCAAGGTTTTTTTCTAGGCTTTCAATATCATTGTGCTTATATGTAAATCGTTTACCATGATGCAATCTTACACCATCAATTATACAGGCATGAGCATCAACGTCATATACAATTATATCATCTTTACTTACTAAAGCATCTACAGTAGATACCATTCCTTGATATCCAAAATTAAGCAAATACGCTGCTTCTTTTTTTACGAAAGCAGCTAATTCGTTTTGTAGTTGTTCATGTAAATCTGTATGTCCAGACATCATTCTTGCTCCCATTGGATATGCTGAACCATACTTTACAGCAGCTTCTGCATCAACTTTTCGAACTTCAGGATGATTAGCCAATCCCAAATAATCGTTTATACTCCAAGTAATTACATCTTTTCCTTGAAATTTCATTCTATTAGAAATCTCTCCTTCTAATTTAGGAAAAACAAAGTAACCTTCTGCTTGCGAAGCCCATTTACCTAGTGGTCCTTTATCTTTATAGATTTTTTCGAATAAATCTCTCATTTAGCTTTTCATTAGTTAGTGTTGCAAAATTATGTAATTTAATTGTTACAGCATAATATTTTAATTAACATATACAGTTAATAGATGGCATAAAAAAACCTATAAAACACATTTCTGAATTCTATAGGTTAAATTAAATTACGTTTTACTTTACTTTATATACTGTACTGTCTTAACAGTAACTTTATTTATACTATCAAAAAATCCTTGTTCTTCCATCCATTTATCACTAAATATCTTACTCATATAGCGAGATCCATGATCTGGAAATAAAATAACTATAACATCATCAGTATTAAATTCACCTTGTTCATTAAGCTGTTTAACTGCTTGAAAGGCTGCTCCACTTGTATAACCTACAAATAAACCTTCTTGTTTAGCAATATCTCGAGCTGTGTGAGCGCTTTCTTCGTCAGTTACTTTAATAAATTTATCAATTTGATCAAAATCAGTAGCAGTTGGAATTAAGTTTTTACCTAATCCTTCTATTCTGTAAGGATAGATTTCTTTTTCGTCGAATTCTTTGGTTTCATGATATTTTTTAAGCACAGAACCATAAGCATCAACTCCAATAATCTTAACATCTGGATTTTGTTCTTTTAAAAACCTAGCGGTTCCAGAGATTGTTCCTCCTGTTCCACTACAAGCTACAAGATGTGTTATTCTACCTTCAGTTTGATTCCAAATTTCTGGTCCAGTTGTTTTGTAATGTGCTTCAATATTTAATTCGTTAAAATATTGATTAATATAAACCGAATCTTTTATTTCTTGATGCAGACTTTTTGCCACTTCATAATACGATCTTGGGTCGTCTGCAGCAACATGAGCTGGACAAACATAGACTTTTGCTCCCATAGAACGTAACATATCTATCTTATCTGGTGAAGATTTTGAACTTACTGCTAAAATACACTCGTAACCTTTAATGACGCTAACCATTGCAAGACTAAACCCAGTATTACCTGAAGTTGTTTCTATAATGGTGTCACCAGGTTTAAGAATGCCTCTTCGTTCTGCTTCTTCTATGATATAAAGTGCTATTCTATCTTTTGTAGAGTGACCTGGATTAAAGGCTTCAACTTTTGCTAGATAATCGCCTTTAAAATCAGATGTCATCGAACTTAATCTGATAAGTGGTGTATTACCAATAAGGTCTAACACATTATCAAATACATTATTATTAATACTCATAAATAATTAGTATACGTTACTAAATAATTAATGTAACTTAAAACGTGACAAATTTAAGGTTTTTTTTTTATTTAAGCTTTTATACCTTCTAAACTTAACATAAAAGTATATTCTAAAGCCACTTCTTTTAAAGATTCAAAACGTCCTGAAGAACCACCATGTCCTGCTTCCATGTTGGTTTTCAATATTAACAGTTTATTGTTATTAACTTTTAAGTCACGTAACTTTGCTATCCATTTTGCAGGTTCCCAATATTGTACTTGCGAATCGTGTAAACCAGCAGTAATCAACATATTTGGATAGTCTTGATTAAGTACATTATCATAAGGTGAATAGGATTTAATGTAATGATAATATGTTTTATCATTTGGATTTCCCCATTCATCGTATTCTCCTGTAGTAAGAGGAATGCCATCGTCTAACATTGTTGTTACAACATCTACAAACGGTACTTGTGCAATAATTCCATTATATAATTCTGGATTAGTGTTAGCAATTACTCCCACTAATAAGCCTCCAGCACTTCCTCCAATGGCATAAAGATGTTTGTTAGAAGTATATCCTTCTCTAATTAAGTGTTTGGAACATGCTACAAAATCTTGGAAGGTATTTTTTTTATAGAGAAGTTTACCATCATCATACCAATTTCTACCCAAGTATTCTCCTCCGCGAACATGTGCAATTGCATAGATAAAACCTCTATCTAAAAGACTTAATCTTATAGAACTAAAATATGGATCGATAGTAGACCCATAAGCACCATATGCATATAGTATTAATGGTGTTTTATCTGTTTTTTTAGTGTTTTTATGATAGACTATTGAAACTGGAACTTTCACACCATCATTCGCATTAGCCCAAATACGTTCAGTACTATAATTCTCTTTATTGAATTTACCTCCTAAAACCTCTTGTTCTTTTTTAATCTCTATTGTTTTATTAACCATATCAAAATCAATAACTGAAGCAGGAGTATTTAAGGCATTATAGCTATACCTTAAAATTGATGTATTAAAATCTACATTAGTAGTTGTATATGCTGTGTAAGTTTCGCTGTTAAATGGTATATAATAATCGTCTGTGTTGTCCCAACGTTTAATTCTAATTTTATTTAGCCCATTTTCACGTTCAGAAATCACCAAAAAGTCTTTAAAAATTTCAATACCTTCTAATAATACATTTTCTCTATGCGGAATTAACTCTACCCAATTCGTTTTTGAGGTCTTACTAACAGAAGTTTTCATCAATTTAAAATTGGTTGAATTATTTGCATTAGTAACAATGTAGAATTCATCTTTATAATGTGAAATTCCATATTCTAAACCACGTTCTCTAGGATGAAAAATTTTAAATTCTCCATCTGGATTATCAGCTTTTAGAATTCTATATTCAGTAGTAAGGGTCTGATAAGATGCAATAACCAAATACGATCTAGATTTACTTTTAGAAATGGATACTCCAAACGTTTCGTCTTCTTCAGTGTAAACTAAAGC
>JABDPN010000161.1 GCA_013042715.1 Flavobacteriaceae bacterium
GCTTTAGGTAGGGAATATGAACTTAAGGATGCTCGAGAAAACACTGAAGAAGAATTACAAGTAGCAGAAAAGATTTTAGAGCAATATTTTAAAGAAGTAAAAAGAAATTAAATGAGTATACAAAAATTAAAAAATCGTTGGTTAATAGCAGCATCTGCAGTAGGAATCCATATTTCTATTGGTTCTGTATATGCTTATTCTGTTATGACTAATCCTGTAAAAGACATTTTTAATGTTGAAGGAAGTGTAATAAAATGGGCTTTTAAAATTGCCATTTTACTATTAGGTCTTTCAGCAGCATTTTTAGGACGTTGGGTTGAAAAAGTTGGTCCAAGAATTAGTGGAACAACTGCAGGATTATTTTATGGGATTGGTATAATTGGTTCTGGATTAGCAGTACAATTAGAATCTTTAACTCTGTTTTATTTATGCTATGGTGTTATTGGAGGAATTGGCCTAGGTTTAGGATATATAACTCCAGTAAGTACATTAGTAAAGTGGTTTCCAGACCGAAGAGGTTTAGCCACAGGAATGGCAATTATGGGATTTGGTTTTGCTGCCTTAGTATTTGGTCCAGTTATGCAATCGCTGTTTGAAGCTGTTGGAGTTTCTAATGCTTTCTACATCTTAGGGGCAATTTATATGGTATTAATTTTAGCATCATCACGTTATATAGAAAGACCTCCAGAAGGTTATTTGCCAGAAGGTTTTAAACCAGGAGAAGGAAAAAAAATAAAAGCAGATATTGCAAATATTGATGCTAATGCAGCTTTAAAAACATCACGTTTTTACTATATCTGGATTATGATGTTTATAAACATCGCCTGTGGTATAGCTGTTATTGCATCTGCAAGTCCAATGATGCAGGAAAAACTTAACTATACTCCAATGGAGGCAGCAGCTGTTGTTGGTTTAATTGGCGTGTTTAATGGTTTAGGTAGAATTTTATGGTCGAGTTTATCTGACTATTTAGGAAGAACTAACACGTATATTATGTTTTTCTTTTTTCAGATTTTGGCATTTTTCTTCTTGCCTAAGGTATCAATGGAATTAGCATTTCTAGTTATTTTATTTACAGTAATTACTATGTATGGAGGAGGTTTTGCAACGCTTCCAGCTTTCTTAGGTGATCTATTTGGCACTAAGCAACTTGGAGCTATTCATGGAATGGTTTTAACAGCTTGGGCTTTAGCAGGAGTAGTTGGACCAACTATATATGATGTTGTAAAATCAACAACTGGGTCTCTAGATGCAACTTTAGAAGTGTTTGCTGGACTATTTATTTTAGCATTTATCGTTTCAATATTAATGAAACGACAGGTCGAAAAAGCATACAAAAAACAAGAATTAAAACTAAAATTTGCTTAGTTTAATTTTTTAGAAATATAGTTTGTTTTTAAAGAAAGCCTCTTATTTTAAGAGGCATTTTTTACTTTTTGTTATTCTTTTCAATCCACTTTCTTGCATTCACAAAAGCCTCTAACCATGGAGATACTTCGTCTTTTCTGCCTTCAGGATAGTGAGCCCAATTCCATTGGAATGTGGAACGTTCAATATGTGGCATGGTTACGAGATGTCTACCAGTTTTATCACACATCATAGCTGTATTAAAGTCCGAACCATTTGGATTATGAGGATAACCTTCATAACCATATTTAGCAACAATGTTGTATTTATCCTCTGAATAAGGTAAATCGAATTTACCTTCACCATGAGAAATCCAAACTCCTAAAGTACTTCCTGCCAAAGTTGATAGCATCACAGAATTATTCTCTTGAACTTTTACAGATGTAAATGAGCTTTCGTGTTTATGAGAATCGTTATGAACCATTTTACCATGTATTTCATGATCTGGATTAATCTCATCTAATTCCATAAATAGCTGACAACCATTACAAATACCAACAGAAAGGGTATCTTTCCTTTTAAAGAAATTTTGAAATACACTATTTGCCTTTTCATTGTATTTAATTGCTCCAGCCCAACCTTTTGCAGAACCTAATACATCAGAATTACTAAATCCACCAACTGCGCCTAAAAACTGAATATCTTCTAAAGTTTCACGACCAGAAATTAAATCAGTCATATGAACATCCTTAACATCAAATCCAGCTAAATACATAGCGTTTGCCATCTCGCGTTCAGAATTAGATCCTTTTTCGCGTAATATGGCTGCTTTTGGTCTACTTGATTTAACCTCTGGAAGTTTTCCAGTAAAATGTTTTGGGAATGTAAATTCTAATGGTTGATTTTTGTAATTATCGTAACGATATTTAGCTAAACCATTTGCTGTTTGCTTATCATCAAGTAAGTAAGACGTTTTATACCAAACATCACGTAATCTTGAAACTGTCATGGTAAATACTTCAGACTTATTGATAATGCTTAAAACATCAGACGATGTTACTTTTCCAATATTATAGACTTCGATATTAGCATTGCTTAAAACAGTTTCTATTGAATTATCTTGAGATTGAATAACTATTCCAGCATTTTCAGCAAATAAAACCTTAAATGAATCTTTTTGATTTAAAGTTGTAATGTCTAATTCTGCTCCAAGATTAGTATCAGCAAAACACATTTCTAAAAGCGTCGTAATTAAACCTCCAGATGCCACATCGTGTCCTGCAACAATTTGTTCATTTTTTATTAAATCTTGTATAGTGTTAAAAACAGTTTTAACGTATTCAGCACTTTTTACATTAGGTGTATTGCTACCAATTTTATTGCAAACTTGAGCAAAAGAACTTCCACCTAATTTAAATTCATCTTGAGATAAATTGATGTAATAAATATCACCAGATTTTTTCTTAAAAACTGGCTCTACAGTTTTTGTAATGTCATTACAATGTGCAGCAGCTGAAATGATAACAGTACCAGGAGCAATCACTTCATCGTTTGGATATTTTTGCTTCATGGATAAGGAATCTTTTCCAGTAGGAACATTGATTCCTAAATCAATAGAAAACTCTGAAACAGCTTGAACTGCTTCATACAAGCGTGCATCTTCACCTTCATTTCTACAAGGCCACATCCAATTTGCAGATAAACTCACACTATGCAATCCTTCTTTTAAAGGTGCCCAAATTATGTTGGTTAAAGCTTCTGTTATACTATTTCTACTTCCAGCAATTGGATCTATTAATCCTGAAATAGGAGAGTGTCCAATTGAGGTTGCAATACCATCTTTGTTTTTATAATCTAAAGCCATCACACCAACATTGTTTAATGGTAATTGTAATGGTCCAGCACATTGTTGTTTGGCAACTTTTCCACCAACACATCTATCAACTTTATTTGTTAACCAATCTTTACAAGCTACGGCTTCCAGTTGTAGAACTTGATCCAGATAGTCGTAGAATTTGTTTGTGTCGTAAGAAATTCCTCCATAATAACGCTCTACTGTTGTGTCGTTCATTATGGTTTTTGGTGAACTCCCAAACATTTCTTCTAAAGCTAAATCCATAGGTTTATGTCCATTAGAAGACGATTCAAAAGTGAATCTGTCGTCACCTGTTACATCTCCAACTGTATAAATTGGTGAACGTTCACGTTCTGCGATTTTTTGAAGTGTGTCAATGTGCTCTTCTGAAATAACTAATCCCATACGTTCTTGAGATTCGTTACCAATAATCTCTTTATCTGATAAAGTTGGATCACCAATTGGCAATTTATCTAGATCTATTTTTCCGCCTGTATCTTCAACTAATTCTGATAAGCAATTAAGATGTCCACCAGCTCCATGGTCGTGAATAGAAACAATAAAATTTTCTTCACTTTCTACCATACCTCTAATAGCATTAGCAGTACGTTTTTGCATTTCTGGGTTGGAACGTTGTACTGCATTTAGCTCAATACCTGATTCAAATTCTCCAGTGTCTGCAGATGATACAGCTGCGCCTCCCATTCCAATACGGTAATTTTCACCACCAAGTAAAACAACTTTATCACCTTTATTTGGTGTGTCTTTTATAGCTTGGTCAATTTTCCCGTAACCAATGCCTCCTGCAAGCATAATAACTTTATCGAAACCAAGTTTACGAGTATCGTCTTTATGCTCAAAAGTTAGAACAGAACCAGCAATTAGTGGCTGACCGAATTTATTTCCAAAATCTGAAGCACCATTTGATGCTTTTATTAAAATATCTATAGGAGTTTGGTATAACCATTCACGTTCTGGAAAAGCATTTTCCCAAGGTCTGTTGTCTTCTAATCGCGAATACGATGTCATGTAAACTGCAGTTCCTGCAAGAGGTAAAGATCCTTTTCCGCCAGCAAGTCTATCTCTAATTTCACCTCCAGAACCAGTTGCAGCACCATTAAATGGCTCTACAGTTGTTGGAAAATTATGTGTTTCGGCTTTTAGTGAGATTACAGAAACGAATTCTGTTGTTGTATAAAAGTCAGGAATATCCGCACGTTTTGGTGCAAATTGTTCGACTTTTGGACCTTTTATGAACGCAACGTTGTCCTTGTATGCTGATACAATATCGTTAGGATTTTGTTTTGATGTTTCCTTAATAAGTTTGAATAATGATGATGGTTTTTCTTCACCATCAATTACAAAGGTTCCATTAAAGATTTTATGACGACAGTGCTCTGAATTAACTTGTGAAAACCCAAAGACTTCAGAGTCTGTTAATGGTCTTCCTATTTTTTTACTAACATTATTTAGATACTCAACTTCTTCTTTACTTAATGCTAAACCTTCTTGTTGGTTGTAAGCTTCAATATCTTCGATATCAAGAATTTTTTCAGGTTTAATATTTATAGTAAAAGTATCCTGATTAAGACCATTGAATTTTTGAGAAATCATAGGATCGAAATCTGAAAAACTTTCAGAAACAAATTCAAATTCTTCAATTCTAATAATACCATCAATTCCCATGTTTTGGGTTATTTCCACAGCATTCGTACTCCAAGGAGTTATCATAGCAGCTCTAGGCCCAACAAAAAAAGCATCTAGAGATGCTTGTTCTATTTTTGGTTGGTTGTCAAAAAGCCAGATTAGTTTTGAAATCGTTTCTGTAAATAATTCTTTTGTTGCTTGAACAGCAAATACTTTACTGTTTTGGTTTCCGAAGAAATGAATCATTATGCGTTAGTTTACGTTGTGTTTGTTAAAGTGCAAATTTAGTTTTTTTAGTTTTATCTGAAAGTTAAAACCACTTTGTAATTAAAGAGTTATTCACGAACTAATTCACAATTAAAAGTATTTGGTTAGGATGTGTTTTACACTTGAATAATAAGAACGACCAAAGAGGTTTAGATGCACTAATAAATAGTAAAGTTGATAAAGTTCAACTCTAATATCTGTAAATTGATCTTTAGGGATGATTTTATGATATTCTAAATAAAAAGAAGTGCCAAAACCACCAAACAATTTGCTCATGGCAATATCAATTTCGCTATGTCCAAAATAGACTGAAGGATCGATTAGATAAGGGTCTCCTGAAGTAGATATTAAATAATTACCTGACCATAAATCGCCATGAAGTAGAGAAGGTGTGATGTTTTTGAAATATTCAAAAAAAGATGATTTCATTACGTCTTTACTAGGAATTTTTGATTGATTGAGTAATCCTTTTTGATGTGCTAATTGTAATTGTGGGTAAAGTCGTTCCTCAATGTAAAAATCATTCCAGTTGTTTTTATAAGCATTACTTTGATGTAAGCTTCCAATGTAGTTGTTAGCTTCAAACCCAAATTTGTCACAATTGGTTTTGTGCAATTCTGCAAGTTGTTTACCAAGTATAGTAAACTCATTTGAAGTTGGCGATTTTGAATCAATCCATTCTAAAGCTAAAAATGTGAAAGTGTCTAATTTACCATATCCAAGAACTTCAGGTGTTTTTATAGTTTTTGTTTTATTAATAGTCTCTAACCCAATTTTTTCTGATTTTAATAAGTTTGAGTTGTGATGTGTTTTTAGAAATATTGGATTTGAATCTGTTGTTATTAAAAAACTATCAGCAATATCTCCTCCAGAAGCAGGATTAATACTTATAATCTTTTCTCCTAGATGATCGGAAATTACTTGTATTTGCTGTTTTGTAAACATAATGAGATAATAAAACACAGATTGTTTAATCTTAAAAATAAAAAAAGACCATTTTATAAATGGTCTTTTTTAAAAGTATTTATTTGTTTTTATTGTTTGATAAGTTTTTTTGTAATAGTTTGACTTCCATTACTTAATTTAAATATATAAACGCCATTATTAAGATTAGAAATATCAATATCTTTATTATTAGGAGAGACTTTAGTATTAAAAAGTAACTTACCTATAATATCATAAACTTCAATTTTCAATTCAGTATTAACAAAAATTGATACTGTATTAGAAGTAACAGGATTAGGATAAATTTGTATTTTATTTAATTCAGAATCAGTTATACTAGCAGTAGCCCATCTGTTTTCAGCAGTATTTCCACCCCAAATTACTGTTGCCAAATATGGATTATCTATAAATGGATTTCTATTACCTTGAGCACTTTCTATTACATTATTTCTATTTATTTCAATATCTGAAGCATTATCTGCTGCATTCCACTGTAAAAACAAACTTAAGGAACCAACATCTGTTAAAGGTTCATTATATCTCATATACATATATAACATCATTCGAGCGACATCACCTTTCCATTCGTCTCCAGGATACCATCCAGATCCAGTACTACCATAATTCCCAGAACCAGAAACAAAAGGATCATTACCTCTGTTATTATTAATGGTTATATCACAGACTCGTAAATGATGTAAATCACCTTGTGCAGTATTTGAAATTAAAGATTGAGGATATACATGTTCTGTGTTAAAAGTCTGTGTAGGATATGGGTTGTTTCCAGACAACCACTCATTTTCATTTCTACTTTCTCCTGAGTAGATTAGTACGACATTACTCGGATTAGAAGGATCTTCATCTGCATCATAAAGATAATCATGTCTGTCTGTATAACTTAAAAAAGTAGAATGCTTAGCAATGGTTTCTACAGCTAAGTCGTCAAACAGATTAGTTCCAGTTAAAGAAAAATTTACGTTAGTGTAATAATCTTCAAGTTCTGCAGGCGGTGTAAGCTGAGCATTACTTAAGAATGTTATTAATAAAAGTAGTATAAAGTAGTTTTTTTTCATTCTTTTATAATTGAGAATTTATTGTCTTTCTAAAAGTGCCATGTAAAATCCGTCGTATCCAGATATATGTGCTAATATTTTTTTGTCTTTGACAAATTTAAAATCTTTTCCTGATTCTGATGTTAAAAATTTATCAACTTGTTTCTCATTTTCAGAAGGTAGAATAGAACAGGTTGCGTAAACTAATTTCCCTCCAGATTTTACCATTCTCGAATATTTATTTAAAACTTCTTCTTGAGTTTTTTTAATTCTGTCTATAAACTCTGGTTTTAATTTCCATTTGGCATCAGGATTTCTTCGTAAAACACCTAATCCAGAACATGGTGCATCTATTAAAACACGATCTGCTTTGTTATAGAGTTTTTTAATAGGTTTAGTTGTATCTAAAACTTTTAAATCTACATTATGAACACCATTACGTCTTGCTCTAACTTTAAGTTTTTTTAACTTACTTTCATAAATGTCCATAGCTACTATTTGACCTTTATTCTCCATTAAAGAAGCAATATGAAGCGTTTTTCCACCAGCTCCTGCACAAGTATCTACAATTTTCATGCCTGGTTTTACATCTAAAAATTCTGCTACTAACTGGGAAGATGCGTCTTGAACTTCGAACCAACCATTTTTAAAAGCTTCAGTTTTAAAAACGTTAGCTCTTTCTGAAAGTTTTAAAGCAGAAGGATATCCTTGGATAAATTCTGAATATATATTTTCCGACTCAAGTTTTAGCTTTAAGTCTTTTTTATTAGTTTTTAATGTGTTCATTCTTAAAATAACATCTGCTTGCTGGTTTTGCATTGCTATTTCTTTGGTCCAAGTTTCTTCACCAAGTTCTTCAACACCTAAATTATCCATCCAATCAGGAATAGATTCTCTATATTTTCTAATTTTTGAAAGTTCATCAAAACGACCTTTTATTTTTCGAGTTGGTGTGTTTTCAAAGTACTTCCAATCAGGTAATTTAATACCTTTTAATGTAGCCCAAACAGCAAACATACGCCATAAATCGTCTCTAGAAAAAGGCTCTTTTACGTTTGCAATTTTTGCATATATGCGTTTCCATCTTACGATATCGTAAGTAGTTTCTGCGATGAATGCGCGATCACGACTTCCCCATCGTTTATCTCTTTTTAAAAGTTGTTGTACAACTTTATCTGCATATTCACCTTCATTAAAGATTAGGAGTAAGCCATCTATTAATGCAAAGCATAAGTTTCTGTGTAAACGCATAAAAAAATATTAGCATGCAAAGGTAATGTATTATTGTTGATTTTAAAGTTTAGTTTGTCCGATTATTCGACTAGCTTTATTACTTTTAGGATATAATTTAATTAAATGAAGCAATTTTTTATTTTAATAATGTTAATACAACTTTTGTATTCTTGTAAAATTGAAGAGAAATTTATACCGAAAACCTTCTTAGAGAGTAAACCAGAAAGACAAATATCGATTGTGGAAATTGAATCAATTATTGAAGATTCCCTTTTGAATGTGAGAGCTTTGGAAGTAGATAAATTTGGTGTAGGAGTATTTGCAACCTCTAACGGTGAAGTTGGTTTAATCCAGCAAGATTATTTTGATAGTTTAAAAATAAAGGCTGAAGTTCCTTTTAAATTATCATTGGATTCATTAAAACTAAATTTTAGAGCTTTAGCTTCAACTAAAAATGGAGGATTTGTAATAAGCATTGGTTCTCCATCTATATTGTTCAAAATCAATAATAAAGAAAAAAGAGTTGTCTACAAAGAAGTCCATCCCAAAGTATTTTACGATTCTATGGAGTTTTGGAACGATAAAGAAGGTATTGCTATTGGAGATCCAACAGAGGATTGCATGAGCATTATTATTACTCGTGATGGAGGCGAAAGCTGGACAAAATTGTCTTGTGATGTTTTACCAAAAGCCAAAGAGGGTGAGGCAGCTTTTGCTGCAAGTGATTCTAATATTGCTACTTTTGGAGATTTTACTTGGGTTGCAACAGGAGGGAAGGCTAGTAGAGTTTTGGTTTCTCCAGATAAAGGTAAAACATGGGAAGTTTTTGATACACCAATAATACAAGGAAAAGAGACAACTGGAATGTATTCTATAGACTTTTACGATAGTTTAAACGGGTTTGCTATTGGAGGAGATTATACAAAACCAGATGATAATCAATCTAATAAAATAAGAACAATAGATGGAGGTAAAACTTGGGAATTAGTAGCTCAAGGTAAAGAACCTGGTTATAGAAGTTGTGTACAGTATATACCTAATAGAAAAGGGAAGGAGTTAGTAGCAATTGGTTTTAAAGGTATTGATTATAGTAACGATTCTGGTACAACATGGAAACACTTAAGTGATGAAGGTTTTTACACTATTAGATTTTTAAATGATAGCATTGCTTATGCTGCTGGAAAAGGTAGGATTAGCAAATTGACTTTTAGAGAATAAAAAAAAGAGAAGTAATAGCTTCTCTTTTTAAAAATCCTTTTTTAAAATATTTAATTTTTCAATCGTCCTTGTCGTCTTTTTTTGAATTCTTCTAACATTCGTCTGTTAAAGTCGTCTTCTACAGATTTTAGTAACATAATTTTTTTTGCTGGAAGAATGGATTTTAAATCGTTAATAAACTCAACTTTATAATTATGTAATTTGTTTTCTGCTGCAATGATTTTATCTAATAAGTCTGAAGCTTCTTTGTCATTCATGGTATCAAAATCTTGTCTACCTTGAGCTTTTAGTTTTCGCATTTCTTCAAACTTAATTTTAGACTGTTTATCATCAAAAGCATTATAAACTGGCCAGAATTTTTCGGCTTCTTTTTCATTTAAATCTAAACGCTCAGTAATAAAAGCTATTTTTAGTGCTTTAATTCGCTCTTTGTTTTTACCACGATTTGGTGATTGTGCCACTAGTGAAAATGACATTAATATTAATATAAAAGGTATAATTCGTTTCATGTTATTCTATTATTAAGTCTTCAATGGATGTGTAATCTAAAATATAATCTTCTAGAGATTCTTCAGTATAAATAGTTTCTGTTAAACTTAGGGATTCTAGTTCTTCTTCTGATAGTAATGCTGCAATTTCTTCAGATGAAAAACTTTCTTCGTAAATAAAATTCTCAACAGTTTCTAGTTTTAATGAATCGAAAGTTGGATTTGATGGTAAAACTACCATGATTAAAATTAGTATAGTAGCAGCAATACTTAAAGCGTAATAAACAGTTTTTCTGGAGAATAAATTTATAACGTTTTTGTTTTCTGTTGAATCAGATAAATTACTTAAAACAGAATCTTCTAAAGTATCAAAATAGCCTTTTGGTATTTTAAAACCTGGAGCATCTATATGGAGTGTTTCTTTAAGATTAATGGTACTCATTACTTGGTCTTCCAAAGTGTCAAAATAGCCTTTAGGTGTTTTAAATCCTGTAGTTTTAATATGTTTAAGTTCTTTATTCATTTCAATATTTAGACTATACCAAGTTTAAAAGGTTTAATTTGAAGTCAAGTAACTCTGAATTTTCTTCGCAGCAATGTGATACGATGCTTTAAGAGCACCTTCACTTGTTTCTAAAATTTCTGCGATTTCAGAGTATTTTAAATCATCAAAATACTTCATATTAAATACCAATTGTTGTTTTTGTGGTAAAGTAGCAATAGCTTGTTGTAATTTAAATTGAATTTCATCACCATCAAAATAAACATCTGAAGCCAAATTATTTATTGCTGTTTGTTGAACAGTTTCGTTATTGGTTTGTAAGCGTTTTGCATTCTTATTAATTTGAGTTATAGACTCATTTGTAGCTATTCTGTATAACCAGGAGTAAAGTTTACTATCGCCTTTAAAATTTTGAATACTTCTATATACTTTTATAAAGGTGTTTTGAAGAACATCATCAGCATCATCATGAGATATCACAATTTTACGTATATGCCAATACAAACGCTCTTTATAGAGTGATATAAGTTCTCTAAAAGCCTGTTCACTTGTTTCTGGAGTTTTAAGCTGATTTATAAACTCTTTTTCGTTTATCACGTAAAATGTTTTGTCTTTAGACTATTAAAGGTAAAAAAAGTTTAATCTTGAATATAGAATTTATTCAAAAGATTGCATTGCAACCAGATTACTATAGACGCCTTTTTTTTCAATAAGTTCGTTGTGTTTGCCTTGTTCTACAATTTCCCCTTTCTGCATAACAATAATTTCGTCTGCATTTTGAATCGTTGACAATCTATGTGCAATAACAATAGATGTTCGGTTTTTCATCATGTTTTCTAATGCAACTTGAACAAGACGTTCGCTTTCTGTATCTAAAGCTGAGGTTGCTTCGTCTAAAATCATGATTGGAGGATTTTTAAGTACAGCTCTTGCAATACTTAAGCGTTGTTTTTGTCCGCCAGATAGTTTATTTCCAGAATCACCAACATTTGTTTCTATACCTTTAGGCAAGTCTTTAACAAATTCCCAAGCATTTGCAATTTTAAGTGCTTCAATAACTTCTTCATCTGAAGCATCCTCCTTACCAATTAGAATATTGTTTTTTACAGAATCATTAAATAGAATTGAATCTTGAGTTACTAATCCTAATAAGCGTCTTAAAGAATGTTTTTTAAGTTCTCTAATGTCTTGCTTATCTATAGTGATTTTTCCTTCAGTAACATCGTAGAATCGCGTTACAAGGTTAGCTATTGTAGATTTACCGCTTCCAGACTGTCCTACTAGAGCAAGAGTTTTTCCTTTAGGAACTTTAATAGAAAAATGCTTTAATACAAAATCGTCTTCATATTTAAATGAAACATTCTCAAGAGCAATTTCTTTGTTGAAATCTGTTTTATCAACTGCATTGGAATTATCTTCAAGATTAGATTTTGTATTTAATATATACAAAACACGTTCAGCAGCTGCATTACCTTTTTTAACACTATAACTAGCCTTACTAATGGCTTTTGCAGGAGTTAAAATATTGTAGGCTAATCCCATAAATGTTAGGAATTGCTTACCATCCAAAGAACCTTCGCTTAAAACCATTGAACCTCCAAACCATAATAAAACACCTATTACTGCAATACCAAGAAATTCGCTTGTTGGTTTTGCTAAGTTTGTTCTGTTTAATAACGAATTTGAAAAATGAAAAAAGCGGTTTGTAGAATTATAGAACTTGTTTAAAAAAGTATGTTCTGATGTAAAACTTTTAATAACCTTTAATCCACCTAGTGATTCTTCTAAAAGTGATAAAAAATGTCCTTGTTCTTTTTGAACCTTATCAGATTTTCGTTTTAAACTTTTACCAATAAGAGATATAATAATACCAGAAATTGGTATAAAAATGAAAACAAAAATGGTTAGCTTAACACTTATAGTTAGCATAAACAAGATTGTAAAAATGATAGTAAGCGGTTCTCTAAAAAGTAATTCTAAAATCGATAAAAATGAATGTTGAATTTCTAAAACATCTGTACCAATTCTTGCCATGATATCGCCTTTTCTTTTCTCAGAAAAGAATGATAAAGGTAATTCTATAGTTTTTTGGTAGAGTTCGTTACGTATATCCTTTAAAACACCATTACGTAAAAACGTAATAAAATACATCGCTAAGTAATTGAAGATATTTTTAAGTAAAAAAACAGAGAGAATTAAGATAATTACAAATATCAATGCTTTTGAAGTATCTGTTCCAGCGAGTTGCGAAATATGATAATTTAAATAGTCATTAAAATAATTTGCAAACTCAGTAAACCCTTTATATGTTGGTTTTTCATTAAAAATATCTGTTTCTGGATCGAATAATACTTTTAGTAATGGCATTAATACCATAAACGATAATCCTGAAAATAAAGCATACATTATGTTAGCAAGAACATTTAATAATGCATAAGTTTTATAAGGTATCGCAAAGCGAAGTATTTGTTTAAAATAGTTCATTAAACTAGGTTCATTTCCTTAAGAATAACATCAATTTTTGATGTTAATTTGGCTTCAGTTGCTTCTATTTCATCAACTGAATTCAATTTTGTGTTTACGCTAATATAGAATTTTATTTTTGGCTCTGTTCCACTAGGTCGTAACGCAATTTTAGTTCCATCTTCTGTGTAATAAATTAATACGTTTGATTTTGGAATGTCTATTGGAGTTAGAGAATTAGTTAATAAATTTAACGAAGTAGATTCTTGATAATCCTCAACGCGTAAAACTCTTGAACTATTAATGGCTTTTAGAGGATTTTTTCTAGCATCAGACATCATTTGTTTAATTTCTTCTGCACCTTCAATTCCTTTTTTAACAATAGAAACCAGTTGTTCTTTATAGAATCCATGATCAATATAAAGTTGAATTAGTTCTTTATAAAAAGAGCTTTTATTTTTCTTAGCATGTGTTGCTATTTCGCAAGCAAGAAGTGTAGATGTTACAGCATCTTTATCTCTTACAAAATCACCTACCATAAACCCAAAACTTTCTTCTCCACCACCAATAAAATCAACATCTGGAAAATCTTTAATCATTTTAGCAATCCATTTAAATCCTGTTAAACCTTCTTTGTATTCTACATCGTAGGATTTTGCTAGAACCTCAATCATAGGAGTAGACACAATAGTAGATGCAATAAACTGATTTCCATTAATCTTACCTTCATCTTTCCATAGTTTCAGTAAGAAATTAGTCATCATAGCCATGGTTTGATTACCATTTAATAGCACCATTTCTCTATTTAAATCTCTTACAGCAACACCTAATCTATCACAATCTGGATCAGTTCCAATAACGATATCTGCATTTACTTTTTCAGCAAGTTCTAATGCCATTTTAAGAGCAGCAGGTTCTTCTGGATTTGGTGATTCAACTGTAGGAAAATCACCATTAGGTATAGCTTGTTCTTCTACAATAT
>JABDPN010000162.1 GCA_013042715.1 Flavobacteriaceae bacterium
TATTCGTTTAGAAGTTTTGTTAATTCTTCTTTTAAGCGTTTTTTATTAAATGCATCTTGAATAAGTTCTGTTACAACTTCCTTGTCCATTATTAGATTGACTAAAGAAATGTATTTAATATGCTTAATTAAACGTTTACCTATTTGATAGGATATCCAACTACTTTTATAGCCTACAACTTCTGGAACTTTAAATAATGCTGTTTCTAAGGTGGCAGTTCCAGAAGTTACAATGGCAGCAGAAGACACACTAAGTAAATCGTATGTTTTATTACTTATAAAATGCACTCTAGGATTAGTAATATATTGTTGGTAAAAACTATAATCTTGACTTGGAGCTCCTGCGATTACAAATTGATGGCTTGGAAAATCGTCTACAATGCTTAACATTACTGATAGCATTTTTTTAATTTCCTGTTTTCTGCTTCCAGGAAGTAAAGCAATAATTGGTTTTTCACTTAGTTCGTATTCTGCTCTAAACTCAAACTCATCTACTTGTAGTCTGTTAGAAATGGCATCTATAAGTGGATGACCAACAAATTCTACAGGAAAGTTATGTTTCTTCTCGTAAAAATCTTTTTCAAATGGAAGGATAACATACATGTATTCTACATCGCGTTTTATGGCTTTTATTCTTCCTTCTTTCCAAGCCCAAATTTGTGGAGAAATATAGTAATACGTTTTGTATCCTTTTAGTTTTGCCCATTTTGCGATGCGCATATTAAAACCAGGATAGTCAATAAAAATGATACAATCTGGTTGATAGGCTTCTATATCGTCTTTACAATAAGATAAATTTTGGGTAATGGTTCTAATATTCATGAGCACTTCAATAAATCCCATAAAAGCTAAATCTCTATAGTGCTTAACTAAAGTACCTCCAGTCTTTTCCATAAGATCGCCTCCCCAAAATCTAAAATCTGCATGTACATCTTTTTTAAGTAATGCCCGCATGAGATTTGAGCCATGTAAATCACCAGAAGCTTCTCCCGCAATAATGTAGTACTTCATTTTTATAATCTAATCAAAAAGGTAATAACTGCAATTAAAATTGTTGCAAGCAATACACCTCTTGCTTTATAATCTTGTTTCTTTTTTAAATAATAGAAAAATACAATTAAGTTTAATACTGCTCCTAAACTTAATAGTTTTCCAAGGAATCCTTGTATTTGTGCAGCTTTAAGGACTTCAAGAAAACTGTCGTTGTTTTCAGACATAGTTCCCAAAAAATAGCTAGCTACAAACAAACCAATACAGTTAGCAATTAATCCTATGATAAATCCAATTATAACGTGTTTTTTAACCATTAAATTTCCATTGTTTTATATCGTCTATACTCTTGTAAGCTGTTAGATCGAATTGAACTGGAACAATAGAAACGTAACCATTTTCCAAAGCCCATTGATCTGTATCTTCACCTTTATCAAAATTTACAAACTCTCCCGTTAACCAATAATAATCTTTTCCTTGTGGATTAATACGTTTATCAAACTTTTCAACCCAATTTGCGTTAGATTGTCTGCAAACTTTAACGCCTTTAATGTCTTCTTTGTCAACTTTAGGAAAATTCACATTTAGTACTACTCCTTTTTTTAAACCATGTTTTAAAGTATTTAAAACAATTGATTTTACATAAGACTCAAAAGGTTTAAAACAAGCTTCATAACTGTAATCGCAAAGCGAAAAACCAATAGCAGGAATTCCTTCAATTCCAGCTTCAATAGCTGCACTCATAGTGCCAGAATAAATAACATTTATCGATGCATTCGAGCCATGATTAATTCCAGAAACACATAAATCTGGTATTCTTTCTAATATTTCGTGTTTAGCAAGTTTAATACAATCTGCAGGAGTTCCAGATGTGCTGTATTCTTGTTGTGGGCCGTTGTCTATAGATTCTTTTCTTACAAATAAAGTGTCATTAACAGTAATGGCATGTCCCATTCCGCTTTGAGGACTATCTGGAGCAACAACAATTACATCTCCTATGCTATTCATAATCCTTATAAGTGTTCTAATTCCAGGAGCAGTAATGCCATCGTCGTTAGTAACTAATATCAGTGGTTTTTTAGACATTTTAGGGTTTTAAATTATATAAAGCAAATGTAAGTAATTTCAGTATTAATTATTTATTTTGTAGGCTTTAACAAAAAATTATATGCATATCTTATTTGTGGCATAATATTTTCTTTAAATTAGAAAAATATTTCCCCTAAAAGTAAACGATTTATGAAAAGGAATTACAACATTTTACTACTTATTTTACTGCTAGCTTTTGCATCATGCAGTTTTACAGCAAAGAAATTTGAAGATCCAAATAAAGATAAGCTATTAGTTCAATTAATAACTTATGTTTTGGAAGAAGGACATTTTCAACCTAAAAATCTAGATGACAATTTTTCAGCAAATGTATTTGAAGATTATTTAGAGCAAATAGATCCTTTTAAACGCTATTTCATCAAACCTGACATTAAAGATTTTGAAGCTTATAAAAATGAATTGGATGACCAATTATTGAATTATGACTTAACTTTTTTCAATTTAGTTAATGAACGTCTTTTAGAACGAATTGAAGAATCTAAAGTAACTTACAAAGAAATTCTCGACACACCTTTCGATTTTTCAAAAGAAGAAATTTATAATTCAGATTACGAATCTTTGGAATTCCCTAAAAACAAAAAAGAATTGAGGGAGCGTTGGAGATTACAACTAAAATTCTCTACTATTTCTAATTTACATGATTTGGTTTTAGACCAAGAATACAATTTAAAATCAGAAAATAAACCTGAAGATTTTGTAGAAAAATCTAATGAAGAATTAGAAGAAGAAGCTCGTGAAATTACCAGAGCATCTTTAAATGAGCTCTATAATTTTATAGACGACAGACAACGTAAAGATTGGTTTGCAGGTTATATAAATACTATTGTAGAAGAGTTCGATCCACATACATTTTATTTTGCTCCAGAAGACAAAGATCGTTTTGATGTTGCTATGTCAGGAAATTACGAAGGTATTGGAGCAAGACTTCAGAAAAAAATGGACGATATCATTATTACAGAATTAATTTCTGGAGGATCTGCTTGGAGACAAAACAAGTTGGAAGTTGGTGATAAGATTTTAAAAGTTAGACAAGAAGATGAGGAAACAGCAGTAAATGTTGTGGGTATGAGACTGGACGATGCAGTAAAACTTATAAAAGGTCCAAAAGGCACTAATGTGATTCTTACACTTAAACGTGTAGATGGAAAAATAGAAGACTTATCTATACCTAGAGACGTGATAGAACTTGAAGAAACTTTTGCCAAAACGGCAATTGTTAAAAAAGAAGACAAAACTTTTGGTGTAATAAACTTACCAAAATTCTATGTAAATTTTGATGATTACAAAGAACGTAATGCAGCGAGTGATATTAAAAAAGAAATTGAACGCCTTAAAGCTGAAGGTATGGAAGGACTTGTTTTAGATTTAAGAAATAATGGAGGCGGTTCTTTAAAAACAGTTGTAGATATGGTTGGTCTGTTTATAGAAAATGGTCCTGTTGTACAAGTTAGAGAAACTGGATCTTCAAAAGAAGTACTAAAAGACAGAGATCGATCTATTGCTTGGGATGGTCCATTGGTAGTTTTAGTTAACGAATTATCTGCATCTGCGTCTGAAATTTTAGCTGCAGCAATGCAAGATTATAAACGTGCAATTGTTATTGGAAGTAAACAAACCTATGGAAAAGGAACCGTTCAAAATGTATTTGATTTAAACAGAATTGTAAGAAATAATACAAATGGTGATTTAGGAGCATTAAAGTTTACCACTCAAAAGTTCTACAGAATTAATGGAGGTTCAACTCAATTAGAAGGTGTTAAGAGTGATGTTGTTGTTCCAGATCGTTATAGTTATATCGATATCGGAGAGAAAGATCAAAAAAACCCCCTTGCTTGGGATAAGATAGAACCTGTTGAATACGAGTTCTGGCCAAACTACTTTGATTATGATAAAACTATTAATAAGAGTAAAGAAAGAATGTCAAATAACGAGCATTTAAATCTTATAGACGAAAACGCAAAATGGATTAAAACCATTAGAGACGAAGAGGTTTTCTCCCTTAATTATGACAAATATAAAGAAAGATTAGAGCGCAATGAAAAGGAAGCAAAACGCTTTGAAAGTCTATCAGATTATAAAACTAATCTTACATTTAATTCGCTACCATACGAATTGAATTTAATGGATAAAGATTCTGTTTTAAAAATTAAAAGAGAACGTTGGCACGAAGCTTTAAGTAAAGATGTTTACGTGGAAGAAGCATTAAATGTTTTAAATGATTTAAAAATGACGTACCAAATAAAAAATAAATTGGCCAATATTAAAGAATAGTTTTTATGGGTCAAACCAATAACTCATTAACACATATTGCGCTCCAAAAGTTTAAAAGAAGCTTTTGGGGCGTTTTTAGTTTTTGGTTTATAGTATGCATTGGTTTAATTTCTGTTTTTGCATATGTAATAGCTCCAGATAATTCGCAATATGCAAACCAAATGAATCTCGCAATTCATTCTAAAAAGCCAGGATTTAAAGTCAATGTTATTTTACGTCCTTTAGATCAAGTTGAGCAAAGTACATTTAATAAAGTGTTTTTTGGAGACAAAAATAGTCCAATACAAATTCCAATTTTAGATTATAAGATTGAGAACCAAAATCTAGTTTACACTGAGTATGATTCAGATGGATTAGAAGGAATGGTAAAAACAATACCATTAAAAGCTTTTGAAAATCTTGAGTTGAAAGATTTAGTAAAAATGAAAACGTATTGGTTTGGAACAGATAAATACGGTCGCGATTTACTTAGCAGATTACTTGTTGGAGCAAGAATCTCTTTCTTTATAGGATTTGTTGCAGTTTTTATTTCGTTAGTTATTGGAATATTATTTGGAAGCATTGCTGGATATTTTGGAGGTAAAATTGATACAGTCATCATGTGGCTTATAAATGTAACATGGTCAATCCCAACATTGTTATTAGTAATCGCAATTACATTAGCTTTAGGTAAAGGTTTTTGGCAAGTTTTTATTGCAGTAGGACTTACCATGTGGGTTGAAGTTGCAAGAGTTGTCAGAGGACAGATAATTAGTGTAAAAGAAATGCAATATGTAACTGCAGCTAGAGCTTTAGGATATAATCATTTTAGAATTATCATTAAACACATTCTGCCAAATATTATGGCTCCAGTAATCGTGATTTCAGCAGCAAATTTTGCAGCTGCAATATTAATAGAAAGCGGTTTAAGCTTTTTAGGAATTGGAGCACAACCTCCCATGGCAAGTTGGGGAGCTATGATTAAAGATCATTATAATTATATCATTTTAGGTAAACCTTATCTGGCTATTTTACCTGGTTTATGTATAATGAGTTTAGTCATGGCATTCATGTTAATAGGAAACACATTACGTGATGCTTTAGACGTTAAGAGTTAATTTATGAATAGAAATAAAAATTATACCTTAATCGCAATTATATTATTAATAGGTGTTTATGGCTATAACTTTTGGTTAGAAAAAGAAGAAGATAAAAAAGTTGTCTATGAAGGCATTAAAATTAAAGGAGATACTAATGTGTTCTTTTTACCTTCTAGCACTACTGGACAAGTTGTACATCACGATGGTTATTCGTTGTCATACAATGAGAAGTATGAACAAGCCGAATGGGTAGCATACGAATTAAAAAAAGAGCATTTAGCAAACAGGAATTTTAAACGTCCTTATTTTGAAATTGATAAAACAATAAAAACCAAAGCGGCACATTGGAAAAACTATAAGCAGTCTGGATACGATAAAGGACATCTTTGTCCAGCAGGAGATAGAAAGTATAGTAAACAAGCACATGACGAGACCTTTTTAACCAGTAATATTTCACCACAATTGCACGAATTTAATTCAGGAATTTGGAATACTCTAGAACAAAAAGTACGATATTGGGCAGAAAAGTATGATGGTATTTATGTTTTAACAGGAGGCGTTTTAAATGGAGAATTACCTACAATAGGAGAGGAGCAAGTTGGCGTACCTAATTATTTTTATAAAGTCTTACTAGATTATAATAATGGTAATCCTAAAGC
>JABDPN010000169.1 GCA_013042715.1 Flavobacteriaceae bacterium
TCACCATCAGTATCTGGACAACCATTAAACTCGGCTAAACCAGCAACATCTGGACAATCATCTTTTGCATCTTCTATGCCATCGCCATCTGTGTCAGGACATCCATTAAATTGTTCTAAACCAGGAATTTCAGGACAAGCATCATGTTTATCATAAATACCATCACCATCAGTATCTGTACCACCAAATCTAATAGTAACACCTAATGTGTGTTGTAAATGCTTAGACAAGTAGTATTCAAAAGAATGCTTATAAGTTGATTGCGCTGTAAAACCAATATTATCTGAGATCATATAAGTTAATCCAAGAGTTCCATTTAAAGTTCCTGCGCCTATATCATCAACCCAAGTATAACCACCACCTACACCAAGGTAAGGGTCAAAGCTGTTTAGTTTTAAAGCATCACCAAAATTATACTTAACAATACCATCTAGTCCATAGTATGATAAATCATCAACACTCATTTCACCGAATTTAGAAATTTTGTTAATAGATCCAGTAGCACCTAAAGAAAAATTATCTCCTAAATATTTAGAAACAGTTATAGAAGAAATTGAAGGAAGGATGTTCCAGTGATCTTCAGCATTAAAGAATTCATTAGGAAAACTACCTAAAGGCCTATCTTCTCCAGTTGGATAGAAATCCACAGCGTTTACACCAAAAGTAATCTGCCATGGGTTGTTTTCGTCTTGAGCATTAGCAGTACTATAACCAAGTACTAAACATATTACTAATAATGATTGAGTAATTTTTTTCATATTTAAAAATTATTTGTTTTTGTAAGTTAATTCAATTACAAAGTTAAGTTGTTAATAGCTTATTAACAAAGTTTATTGAACAAAAAAACCATGTGTTTTTTATGAAAAATGAAATTTTGAACTATTTTTTATAATATTTCTAGAATTTTACCAACTTTGGTGAAAGATTTTATAGCATGATCTAGGTGCTCCTTAGTGTGAGCAGCAGATAATTGCACTCTAATTCTTGCTTTGTCTTTTGGAACAACAGGATAGAAAAACCCAATAACATAGATGCCTTCTTTTAACAACAAATTAGCCATTGTTTGCGAAAGTTTTGCGTCGTAAAGCATAACTGGAACAATTGCAGAATCGCCATTTATAATGTCAAAACCTGCAGATTTCATGCCTTTTTTAAAGTAATTTGTATTCCATTCTAAAGTATCCCTTAGTGTTGTGTCTTTTGAAAGTAAATCAAAAACCTTAATTGAAGCACCAACAATTGAAGGTGCTAAGGAATTAGAAAACAAATATGGTCTGGAGCGTTGACGCAACATGTCTATTATCTCTTTTTTTCCAGTAGTATAGCCTCCCATTGCACCACCTAAAGCTTTCCCAAGTGTTCCTGTAATAATATCTACTCTGCCTAAAACATTTTTTTCTTCTAAAGTTCCACGTCCAGTACTTCCTATAAACCCAGCGGCATGACATTCGTCTACCATCACTAAAGCATCATACTTGTCTGCTAAATCACAAATTTTATCTAGAGGAGCTACAATTCCATCCATAGAAAAAACACCGTCTGTTACAATTATTTTAAATCTCGAACCATTTTCGTTGGCTGCTTGTAGTTGTTTTTCAAGGTCTTGCATGTTATTATTTCCGTATCTATAACGTACGGCTTTACATAGTCTTACACCGTCGATTATTGAAGCGTGATTAAGAGAGTCTGAGATGATTGCGTCTTCAGTTGTTAAAAGTGGTTCAAAAACTCCTCCATTGGCATCAAAAGCTGCTGCGTAAAGTATGGTATCTTCGGTTTGATAGAATTCTGCAATTTTTTCTTCTAAGTCTTTATGGATGTCCTGTGTCCCACAAATAAATCTTACTGAAGACATTCCAAATCCATGTGTATCCATAGTGTCTTTTGCGGCTTGAATAACGTCTGGATGCGATGATAAACCTAAATAATTATTAGCACAAAAATTTAAAACGGTTTGTCCGGTATTTATAGTAATTTTAGCACCTTGGGAAGATGTGATTATGCGTTCTTCTTTATATAAACCATTATCTTTAATGTTTTGTAATTGGTCTTTTAAATATTGTTGGATTTTTCCGTACATGATGTGTAATTTTATACAAAGTTATACTTCTTTTATATCAATTTCATTATTTATATAAACTAAAATTTTCATAGAAATGTTAAAATCCATTTCTTCAATAATTTCTTGGTATTCTTCAAGCTGTTGAATGTGAATTTTTTCATGAGCTCCAGTTTTGTAATCAATTAAAACAGCTTTGTTTTTAGGCAAAATAACCAGCTTATCTGGTCTAATAAGTTTTCCAGAGTTAGATATAATATCGTGCTCGTTATAAGTTATACTATCAGTAGAGAAATAGGTTTTTAGTTTTGGATGCTCAACAGTTTTTAAAATTAGAGGTTTTAAATGGCTCTCTTGGTCTTGAGTTATTTGACCAGCGTTTAGGAATTCTTTAAAAACAAAAGGAATGTCGTGTTTGGTTTTAATTTTTGATAGGATAAGATGAATTAAGTTACCTTTTTCAATAGCTTCTTCTTGATGTGTGTCCCAAAGATATCCTGAAGCTGTTACAATGTTTAATTGGTGTTGCTTTTTAGGTACAGAAATTAAAGTTTCATTTTTTTTAGTATTAGAATATTCTTCTGTTTTTGTAGTTTTTTGAGCATCACCAAAAGTATAATGTGTTTTATGGTCTTCCCAAAGGTTATTGTCTTTGAGGTAATTAATAAATAAACCAGAAAAGTTATTTAGTTTTTCGTTGTTTTTAGAATCTAAATCTTTATGACTTATAATATGCAATTGCTCTATTGCTCTAGTAAGCGCAACATAAAGTAAGTTTATGTTATCTAATTCTTTTTCTGCTTTAGTTTTATGGTACAGATAATTACCAATTTCTCCCATGCTTTCAATAGACTTGTTAAAGCCAATTAAAGCATATTCAAAAGCATTAAATTCTTCAGAATCTAATGGAAACCAAATGTTATCATTTTTGGAATAATAAATATTTAAATCTGCAAATGGGAAAATTACCACTGGAAATTCAAGACCTTTTGCCTTATGAATTGTCATTATTTGAACAGCATTGTTTCCTTCAGGAGAAATAATACTTAAGTTATCTTCTTTAAGATGAAAATGCTCTAAGAATGCATTTAAGGATGGGTTTGTTTTTTCAGAAAATTCTAGCACAAAGTCTAAGAAAAATTGAATATATGCATTAGATTTTGGAGCTAATTTAAAACTGTAAATTATAAGTTCTATGGCTTCGTAGAAAGGTAAAGCTGAAAATTCGTTTAAATTAAAATAAAAATTAAACTCTTCTAAATCTTTAAAGAAAACATCTAATAAACTGTCTTTATAACGCTCTAGAATGCTATGTTTATTATCTATGTTTAGTTTGGTTTCTAGAAGATAGTTTAAGGCTTTGATTTTTGACAATTTGTTGTCAGGTTCAGAAATACATTCTAAAAGCTGTATTATAAATTTAATTTCAGGAGCGTTTTTTATTAAAAGTGTTTCAGAAGAAATTATGTCTATTCCATTTTTACTTAAATATTCCGAAATGGTTACACCATCTTTACCATAACGCACCAAAACACATAAATCCTGTAAATTGTATCCATTTTCTAAACAGTTTTGAATTGTTTTTAGAGTTTGTTGTGCGTAAATTTCACGCTTATCGTCTTCATTTTGTATTTCTATAAACTCTAAAGACACAAACCCTTGGTTGTCTTGGTGAATTTCTTGATGAGCATTTTTGTAAAGAAAACTATAGGTTTCATCTCTAAAAGCAAAAGTTGATAGATGTTTAAAAAAAGCGTTGTTAAACGCTACAACCTGTTTGGAGCTTCTAAAATTTTTTGGAAGATCTTCCACATGTTTATTTACATAAAAAGGATTGAGGTCTGAAAATAAATTTATAAACTGTTCTGCTTTACCTCCTCGCCATCTATAAATGGCTTGTTTAGCATCACCAACAATTAATGCGCTTCCGTTTTCTGAAGCTAAAGAATTTTCAAGCAAAGGAATAAGATTTTCCCATTGCATTTGTGACGTGTCCTGGAATTCGTCAATAAAATAATGTCTGAATCGTTCGCCTATTCGTTCGTAAATAAATGGAGCAGGTTGCTTTTTAATATGGTCGCTAATAATGGTATTAAATTCACTTATTAGAATAATGTTTTGTTCTTCTTTTATAGCTTCTAACTCACTATTTATATGTTTTAAAACAGATAATGGTGTGAGGTTTTTATAAATACCTTTAAGAAGTAGTAAGCTAAATACTTCAGTTCTTGTGTTATTGAAAATTGAAACTAATTCAGGTTGAATGTCATCAATAATAGCCTTAATGTCATCTGACGTTGATTTTTCAGGATATAATGGTTTTTCTTCTAAATTTTTAATCCAAGCCGAATCGTAACTGATATTTGTTTCTAATTTTTCTAATTTTAAAAAATAGTTTGGTAAATATGCTCTACTTCCGCCTGAAAAATCTGAATATTCTAGACCATATTCTTCTACTAATGATAAAGCTGTTGATGATTGTTTAATAATGTTCTTTTCAGCTAAACCTATTCTTTCTATTACAATTTTCTTAAATGAATCAAAATCGTTTAACGTTTTGTCTCTTAAAGAATTGAGAGCATAAATGTCGTTTTCATTTATTAGTAACTTTGCGATTTTTATAAAGTCGAACGAAACATCCCAACTTTTATCGTCATCTGCTTTTTCAATAGCAAAATCTACTAGAATTTTTGTGAGTCTTTTTTCACTTCCTGCTTTCGCTATTAAATTATTAACAGCTTTTTGCAGAAGATAATCAGTATCTAGTTCTACCTCAAAATTTAGTGGCAATTTAAGATCGTAAGCAAATGTTCTTATGAGTTTTTGTGTAAACTTATCAATGGTAGAAATATCAAAAGCAGCATAATTATTAATAATGGAATCCAATAACTTTCCAGCTTTTATATGAATATCTTGAGGTTTCTTATCAAGCTCATTACAGATATCTTTAAATATTTGAGATGGCTCTTCCAGAATAGATGCTTTGGAAAATTCTTTTAAACTCTCAATGATTCTAACTTTCATTTCCGCAACAGCTTTGTTGGTAAACGTTATCGCTAAAGCATTTTTGTAAGCATCTTTAAAAGGCGAATTAAACAATACTTTAAGGTATTCTTTAACCAGAGTAAATGTTTTTCCACTTCCAGCCGAAGCGTTGTATATTTGAAAGGATGCGTTCAATGAAAGATAATTTTTATACCAAAATAGGTAATCTTAATAATTTATTAAGATAATTTATTAAGCATTATTGTAAATTTGATAAAATTGAACTATTAACACTAAAAAAATAAATATTATGGCTTTTGAATTACCAAAATTACAATATGCATATGATGCTTTAGAGCCTCATATAGATGCACGTACTATGGAGATCCATCATTCTAAGCATCATCAAGGATATACAAACAACCTAAATAATGCCATTTCTGGAACAGATTTAGAAGGGAAATCTATTGAAGATATTCTAACTAATTTAGATATGGGCAATGGAGCACTAAGAAATAATGGTGGAGGTTTTTACAACCATTCTTTGTTTTGGGATGTTATGAATCCTGAGGGCAAAGGACGTTTATCAGGAGAATTAAAAGACGCAATAGAAGATGCTTTTGGATCTGTAGATGCGTTTAAAGATGCATTTAGTAAAGCTGCTGCAACACAGTTTGGTTCTGGGTGGGCTTGGTTATGTGTTCATAAAGGTGGGAAAGTAGAAGTTTGTTCTACACCAAATCAAGATAACCCATTAATGCCTGGAGTAACTTGTGAAGCAACACCAATTTTAGGTTTAGATGTTTGGGAACATGCATATTACTTAAAATACCAAAACAGACGTCCAGATTATATAAATGCATTTTTTAATGTAATAAACTGGAATGAAGTTGAAAGACGTTACGCAGAAGCAAAATAAAACGTTATATCTATAACAAAAAGCCATACTGTTTTAGAGTATGGCTTTTTTTTAATTTTTTTATAAAATAAAAAAGGTGAACGAGAGTTCACCTTTTTTGCCCCAAATCTACCATGAACTTAACCTACTTATGTTATGGTTCTACTAAAATATATGTAAAATATTGATTGTCAGCAATTAATTAGATGAAATGCATTTTTATTAGATAAAAAACAACTTGAATTCAAAGAATACTTACAAAACCTAAGAATTTAGTAAGCTCGTTCTTTGTTGCCTTCGTAATAATTAATAAAAGCTCTGTTTACAACTCTATTACCTCCATCTGTTGGATAATTACCAGTAAAATACCAATCACCTAAATTTTTAGGACAAGCTTTGTGAAGGTTTTCTACAGTCTGAAAAATAACTTTTACTTCAGCATTTATGGAATCGTCGCTTAGTAATTCAGATATTTTATTTGAAATTTGTTCGTTTGTAAAAGGAGCGTACAGTTCTTTCACAAAATTCTTTACATGCTTATCTTTTAAATCAACTTGAGATTTACATTTTTTATAGACTTCTTCAACTTTATGGAATAGGTTGTTATCCTTTAATAATGCTAAAGTTGCTCTAAATGCCACTAAACTCTCTAGGTTTGCCATATCTATACCATAACAATCTGGATAACGAATTTGAGGAGCAGAAGAAACGACTACAATTTTTTTAGGATTTAATCTATCTAGTATTTTAATAATACTTTTTTTAAGCGTCGTACCTCTTACTATACTATCGTCTATAATAACTAAGTTATCCTCAGGTTTTATAACACCATATGTAACATCGTAAACATGGGCAACGAGGTCGTCTCTACTACTATCTTCTGTAATAAACGTTCTTAGCTTGACATCTTTAATGGCAATCTTTTCAATTCTAGGATGCTCTGCAAGAATTTCTTTTACTTTTTCTACAGAAATAGAACGTTTTCCTTCAAGAATAGCTTTGGTTTTTCTTTGGTTTAGTAACTCTTCAACAGTATCTATCATTCCGTAGAAACTCGTTTCTGCAGTATTTGGAATATATGAAAACACTGAGTTCTTTATATCGTGGTCTATAGCTTCAAAAACTTTTGGCATGATGAGTTTTCCAAGAAGTTTTCGTTCTTTATAGATTTCTGCATCACTTCCTCGAGAAAAATAAATGCGCTCAAAAGAACATGCTTTTCTTTCAAGAGGTTCTAGAATTTGTTCAATAGAAGTTTCTCCAGATTTTTTAGTTATGATAGCACAACCAGGATCAAGTTCTTTTACGTTTTCAAAAGGTACATTAAAAACCGTTTGAATAACTGGTCTTTCTGATGCTACAACAACAATTTCATCGTCTTTATAATAGTAAGTTGGTCTAATTCCTGCAGGATCTCTAAGCACAAAAGAATCGCCATGACCAATAAGACCAGCCATTGCGTAGCCTCCATCCCAATTTTTTGCCGCTTTTCTTAGTATTTTTGTAATGCTTAAACGATCTGCAATTAATGGCGAACATTCAATTTTTGAGTAGCCTTCATTTTTTAGATCCTTATAGATTTTACTTACAGCATCATCTAAAAAATGACCAATCTTTTCCATGACAGTAATAGTGTCTGTATATTCTTTAGGATGCTGCCCAAGATCTACTAAGTTACTAAATAGCTCTTTTACATTGGTCATATTAAAATTTCCAGCTAGAATTAGGTTCCTGTGCATCCAATTATTTTGTCTTAAAAATGGATGAACACTTTCAACGCTGTTTTTCCCAAATGTTCCATAACGTACATGACCTAATAGTACTTCTCCTATATAAGGTATGTTCTGTTTTTGTAAACTTATATCATTGACATACTCTGGATTCTGTGATAATGCTTTGTTAATACGTTGGTTAATTTGAGCGAATATATCTTGAATGGGTTGTTGTTCTATAGAACGCACTCTACTAATGTAGCGTTGTCCTGGTTTCATGTCTAGTTTAATACTTGCAAAACCTGCTCCATCTTGACCTCTGTTGTGTTGCTTTTCCATCATGAGGTACATTTTGTTGACACCATAAAAAGCACTTCCATACTTTTCTTTGTAGTATTCTAATGGTTTTAGAAGCCTGATTAAGGCAATTCCACATTCATGTTTTAAAGCGTCACTCATGATCAGTTAAATAAAAAAGCACTCAAAATTTTGAGCGCGTTAGTTTATGATAATTCTATTTCAAATTGTGTTAAGTTTTTAAACTCCTGAAGTCTTAAGTATATTTCCTTATTCTTCAAGTTTTCCATCCTGTTTGTTCCAAATTTCTCCACACAAAACGACGCTAAGGTGGAACCATAGATAACCGCTTTTTTCATATTCTCGAAAGAAAAATCATTAGATTTTGCTAAATAACCAACAAATCCTCCTGCAAAAGTATCTCCAGCTCCTGTAGGATCAAAAACTTCTTCTAATGGAAGGGCAGGTGCATAAAACACATTATCATCATTAAAAAGTAAAGCGCCATGTTCTCCTTTTTTTATAACAACATATTTTGGACCTAACTCCTGTATTTTTCTAGCAGCAACTACTAAAGAATATTCGCCTGTAAGTTGCCTTGCTTCTTCATCGTTAATTGTAATAACATCAACTCTATTAATTACTTTATGTAGTTCTTCTAAAGTATTATCCATCCAGAAATTCATAGTGTCTAAAATAACTAAATCTGGTTTTTCATGCATTTGCTCTAAAACACTTATTTGTATAGCAGGATGAAGATTACCTAGCATAACAACATTTGCATCTCTATAACTTTCCGGTACAATAGGATTAAAATCTGCAAGCACATTTAATTCTGTAGCAAGTGTATCTCTAGAATTCATATCATTATGGTACAATCCACTCCAAAAAAATGTTTTACCATCTTTAACTATTTCTATACCTGAAATATCAATATTGTTGTTAGATAAAAGGTCTAAATATTTTTGTGGAAAATCGCCACCAACAACAGACACAACAGCTGCATCAACATTAAATTGTGAAGCTGCTAATCCTATAAATGTTCCAGCTCCACCAAGTATTTTATCTGTTTTACCAAAAGGCGTTTCGATAGCATCAAATGCTACTGTACCTACTATAACTAATTTGTTCATAAAGCGATTTAAGAATTCTGTGCAAACTTACGTAAAATTTATTCTGTATAAAAGTGAATAAACACCCTGAATTTATTGTTATTTTCTACCAAAATCAGCAGGAATTTCTCCCCAAGCTTTAGTTTCCCATTTTACAATTGTAGTGTTATAAGTGTTTGTTTCTAACCACGTTATAGCACGTTTTATAAGGTTAAACAAAGGCTTGTTCTTTTCTGTTTTCTCAAGTTTAGTGTTACAGTTTTTCTTTTCCACCCAGCTAATTGCTGTTCTTGAGTCTGTATAGATTATTTTATTACTACTAATTTGTTTTAAATACGCAAGCCCATGAACAATAGCAAGAAATTCACCTATATTATTAGTGCCTTCTTCAAATGGACCTTGCTTAAACAGTAAAGCTTTGGTTTTGGTATCAACACCTTTATATTCTAGTTTTCCTGGATTTCCGCTGGAAGCAGCATCAACAGCAATAGAGTTATAGTTTGGTTGTCCAATTTTTTTAAGTTGGTCTTGTGGTAACTCGCTTTTAAATATTTTGGAATTTCCAACGTAATCCTTATAATTGCCTTTATAAGCTTTTTTTGCAGCTTCAAAAGTTGAAAAAGACTTGTATTGAGCACCTTCAAAATCTTTTATTTGAGCCTTACAAACGTCCCAAGATTCAAAAACACCAATATTGTGTCCTTTCCAAACTGTATAAAATTTCTTTTTTTTATTCATTAATTGGATAATAAAAGCGATTCAACAACTTTTGGGAAATGTTCCATTTCCAGTTCATGGATTTTAGTTGCGACTTCTTCTGCAGAGTCAGATTTTAATACATTACATTTTGCTTGAAAAATTATAGCACCTTGGTCATAATTTTCGTTTACAAAATGAATTGTTATTCCTGTTTCATTCTCTTTTGACTCTACAACAGCATTATGAACATGCATACCATACATGCCTTTACCACCAAATTTTGGCAATAAAGCAGGGTGAATATTAATAATCTTATTTGGGAAAGCTTTTATAAAAGATTCTGGTATTTTCCATAAAAACCCAGCTAATATAATTAAGTCGGGTTTATGTTTTTTCAATATATCTAATACATGATTGGTCTTAGAAAATGCAATTCTATTAAAAGATAATGCGCTAATATTCAAATTTTTAGCACGATCTAATACTTTGGCATGAGGATTGTTACTTAAAACTTTGATTACTTCAACATTATTATTGTTTTGAAAAAACCTTATCAGGTTTTCAGCATTAGTTCCAGATCCGGAAGCAAAAATTACAATTCGTTTCATTACAGGTATAAGCGTTGAAATTGTTCAAACAAAAGAAAGTAAATATTAACAATTAGAAGCAATTTCAAAAGATTTATTTTTAAATTACTTAAATTAGAATCACATTTTTTTAGTAAAAGTGTATTTTAAAATAAAGTTTTTTATTTTTGCAACCTAATTAAAACTTAAAAATTAAAAGATTATGTCAGACATTGCATCAAGAGTAAAAGCGATTATCGTAGACAAATTAGGAGTTGATGAAAACGAAGTTGTTGCTGAAGCTAGCTTCACTAACGATTTAGGAGCGGATTCATTAGACACTGTAGAATTAATTATGGAATTCGAAAAAGAATTCGATATTCAAATTCCAGATGATCAAGCTGAAAACATAGCAACAGTTGGTCAAGCTATTTCTTATATAGAAGAAGCAAAATAAACAACATCTATTTTTATGAACTTGAAGCGAGTAGTAGTTACTGGTTTAGGCGCACTTACACCAATAGGCAATACCATAGATGAATTTTGGGAAAGCTTAATTAATGGTAAAAGTGGTGCTGCACCAATAACGTATTTTGATACAGAAAAATTCAAAACAAAATTTGCTTGTGAGTTAAAAAATTTTAATGCTACTGATTTTCTCGATAGAAAGGAAGCTCGTAAAATGGATAGATTTGCACAATATGCAATGGTTGCTTCAGACGAAGCCATTGTAGATTCAAATCTTGATTTAGATTCAATTAACAAGCTAAGAGTAGGTGTTATTTGGGGAGCAGGAATTGGAGGCTTAGAAACATTCCAAAACGAAGTTTTAAACTTTGCACAAGGTGATGGTTCGCCACGATTCAATCCGTTCTTTATTCCTAAGATGATTGCAGATATTGCTCCTGGCAATATTTCTATTAAACATGGTTTTATGGGACCAAATTACACTACAGTATCAGCTTGTGCTTCTTCAGCTAATGCCATGATTGATGCCTTAAACTACATTCGTTTAGGACATTGTGATGTTATTGTAACTGGAGGTAGTGAGGCAGCTGTAACTATAGCCGGAATGGGTGGCTTTAATGCTATGCATGCCTTATCTACTAGAAACGATAGTCCTGAAACAGCTTCAAGACCTTTTGACGCAACCAGAGATGGTTTTGTATTAGGTGAGGGAGCGGGAGCTATTATTCTTGAAGATTATGATCATGCTTTAGCGCGAGGTGCAAAAATATATGCTGAAGTTGTTGGAGGAGGATTATCTTCGGACGCTCATCATATGACAGCTCCACATCCAGATGGCATTGGCGTTATTGCTGTGATGAATAATTGCTTAGAAGATGCAGGTTTAAAACCAGAAGATGTTGATACTATTAATACGCATGGTACGGCCACACCTTTAGGTGATGTAGCTGAATTAAAAGCTATAAGAGAAGTATTTGGTACACACGCTAAGAATATCAATATCAATTCTACAAAGTCTATGACTGGTCACTTGTTAGGTGCAGCTGGAGCAGTTGAAGCCATTGCTTCAATATTGTCAATTCAGAACGGAATAGTACCTCCAACAATTAACCATACAACTATAGATGAGAATATAGATGCTGAATTAAACTTAACATTGAACAAAGCTCAAAAACGAGACGTTAAAGTTGCAATGAGTAATACATTTGGATTTGGTGGTCATAACGCTTGTGTATTATTCAAAAGAATAGATTAAATCCCGAATGAGTATCATTCGTAACATATTAAATCAAAATTCCCGTTCTGAAGAAGGCGGGAATTTTTTTATTCAAATTAAAAAGATACTAGGCTTTAAACCTAAAGATATAAGTATTTTTCAGACTGCTTTCACACATCGGTCAATGAATAAACGCGATGAAAATGGAAATCCAATTAATTACGAACGTTTAGAGTTTATTGGAGATGCAATGCTAAGCTCAATTATTGCGACACATCTTTATAACGAAGTCCCTTTTGGTAACGAAGGTTATCTTACTAAAATGCGTTCTAAAATAGTGAGTCGTGAACATTTAAACGAACTGGGGAAAGAAATTGGACTTATAAACTATGTAAAAAGTAAGATTGAAAAGGATAATTTTGGAGACAATATTCATGGCAATTTGTTTGAAGCGCTTGTTGGTGCAATATATTTAGATAGAGGTTATCGTTATTGCGAAAAATTTATTTATAATAAAGTTATTATTCCACATGTTGATATTCCTAAACTCGAAGGTAAAATAATTAGCTATAAGAGCCTGTTAATTGAATGGTGCCAGAAAGAAAAGAAAACGTTTAAATATCAGGTATACGAAGATAATGGGAATGACGATGTTAAGCATTTTTCTGTAAAACTTCATATTGACGATAAGATTGTAGCAAAAGGACGTGCAACATCAAAAAAGAAAGCAGAAGAAACAGCATCTAAACGTGCATTTTTTGTGTTTCAAAGAAAAATCTCAAAATCCATTTTAAGTTAGAAACAGCAATGAAACAACTAAAACGATTTCGTTTCATTTAACTATACATTAATTAACTTATTACCTTAAAACACTATATTTGCATTGCAGAATTAAAAGGTATGGCTTTACATAAACTCATATTAGAAGATATAGAGGATGTATCCTATACCTTAATTGCAATTCATTGTAATTTGGAAGATTTTAGAGTTGCATATTTATTAAATAAATCTCTAAATATTGGCTTAAAACGAAAGTCAGAAGATTTGGATTTTGCTGATAAAAAAGCATCTTTTTCGCTTTTTGAATGGAAAGATAAAGAACAATTAACAACATGGAATTTAATTTCTAATGTAAGTAAAACGGAAGAAGAAGACATCTTAAATACAGATTCATTGTTTAGTGTTCCAAACAAAATAATACGAACACATCATTTGATTCCAGAGTATACGAAGGTTAATTATTTTCTAAAAATTGTTAATGATGGAAGTTTATTAAACGAAAAAACAATTATTTCAAACATTCAGAAAATACCACAAGTTGTAACTGTTTACAATGTAGATGCCACTAAATTAAAATCTAAAGACAACTTAATATTCATTTAATGTCACACAGAAGAAAAAAAACAAAGATTGTTGCAACCTTAGGACCAGCAACAAGTAGTAAAGAAATAATTGCAGAAATGATTCAGGAAGGTGTAAATGTTTTCCGAATTAACTTCTCGCATGCTGAATATAGCCAAGTTGCACAACGTATAAAATATATTAGAGAAATAAACGAAGAACTAGACTTTAATGCTGCAATTTTAGCGGATTTACAAGGTCCAAAATTACGCGTAGGTGTTATGGAAGATGGTGTTGAGGTGAATGAAGACGATGAGATTGTTTTTGCTACTGGAGAACGTTTTGTAGGTACTAAAGAACGTGTTTACATGACCTACGATAGATTTCCTAAAGATGCAAAACCTGGAGAACGTATTTTATTAGATGATGGAAAATTAATTTTTGAAGTTGTTTCAACTGACAAAAAATCTAAAGTAAAAGCAAAAGTAATTCAAGGAGGACCATTAAAGTCTAAAAAGGGGGTTAACCTTCCTAATACTAATATCTCTCAACCAGCATTAACACAAAAGGACAGGAAAGATGTGATGTTTGCTATAGAGCAAGAAGTAGATTGGATTGCATTATCTTTTGTCAGAAAACCAGACGATTTAATTGAACTTGAAGAGATAATTAGAGAACACAGCGAATATAAAATCCCAATTATTGCAAAAATTGAAAAACCAGAAGCTGTTAAAAACATCGATAAAATTGTAGCCTATTGTGATGGGATAATGGTTGCTAGAGGTGATTTGGGAGTAGAATTACCAGCTCAAGAAGTTCCTTTAATCCAAAAAGAATTGGTACTTAAAGCAAAAATTGCTAGAATTCCAGTAATTATTGCTACGCAAATGATGGAATCTATGATAGATAGCTTAACACCAACACGAGCAGAGGTAAATGATGTTGCCAACTCTGTAATGGATGGTGCAGATGCTGTTATGCTTTCTGGAGAGACGTCTGTTGGAAGTTTTCCTGTGCAAGTTATTCAGAAAATGTCGGCAATTATTAAATCTGTAGAAAACTCACATTTAATAAATGTACCACAAAACCCACCATTAATTCGTACAAAGCGTTATATAACAAAATCTATTTGTTATCACGCTGCTAATATGGCAAACGAAATTAATGCAAGAGCAATTTCTACCTTAACTAATAGTGGCTATACTGCATTTCAGATATCTGCTTGGAGACCAGATGCTCATATTTTAGTATTTACATCAAACAAACGTATATTAACTCAGCTTAATTTGCTTTGGGGAGTTAGAGCGTTTTATTATGAAAAGTTTGTTTCTACAGACGAAACCATTGAAGATGTGAATAAAATAGCGTGTCAAAAAGGATTTATAGAAGCAGGAGATATGCTAATTAGTCTAGCAGCAATGCCAATTCAAGATAAAGGTATGGTTAATACGCTTAGAGTTACTGAAATTGAAACGTGTAATTTTTAAAAATCAAACTTTAACTGTACACTCACACTTTTTTGTTTAGGCTTTTTCTTTGTTTCTGTATTTAGATTAGATAACGAAATACCTAACAATCTTACCGAGTTTTTTAATTTTTCTTGGTATAATAATTCTTTTGCAGTTTCCAGAATTACAGCTTTATCTGCTACAAAATAGCGCAAAGTTTTACTACGTGTTTGCAACGTGAAATCGCTGTATTTAATCTTTAGCGTTATGGTTTTCCCCGCAACTTTACTGTGTTCTAATCGTCTTGATACTTCTTCTGCAATGTGTTCTAGTTTTTTAATTAAAAACACTTCGCTAGATAAGTTTTCTCTAAAAGTACGTTCTGCAGCAAGCGATTTTCTAATTCGGTTTGGTTTTACTTCGCTATTTTGAAGTCCTCTAACAATGTAATAATAATACCGCCCAGATTTTCCAAAGTTTTTATCTAAATACTCTAAAGATTTTGCTTTTAAATCTGCTCCAGTAAAAACCCCTTTTTGGTACATGCGTTCTGCCGTAACCTTACCAATTCCATGAAACTTTCTAATGTCTAGCTTTTCTAAAAATCTTAAAACATCTTCTGGATTAACTGTTTTTTGACCATTAGGCTTATTGTAATCACTAGCAATTTTAGCTACAAATTTATTAATACTTATTCCTGCAGATGCTGTTAAGCCTACCTCATTAAAAACACGTTTTCTAATTTCTTGAGCAATTAAAGTCGCACTTGGATTTCCTTTTTTGTTTTTAGTAACATCAAGATAAGCTTCATCTAATGATAAAGGTTCTACCAGATCTGTATACTCAAAAAAGATAGCTCGAATTTTTTTAGAAATTTCTTTATAACGCTTAAAGTTATGTCTTACAAAAATTAAATTTGGGCACAATTTTCTCGCTAGATTTCCAGCCATTGCACTACGTACACCAAATTTTCTAGCCTCGTAACTTGCTGCACTAATTACACCTCTTTCACTTCCTCCGCCAACAGCAATGGGTTTCCCAACAAGTTCAGGATTATCCATTTGTTCTACAGACGCGTAAAAGGCATCCATATCAACATGAATTATTTTTCTAATTGGTAAATCATTGTGCATCATGTAAATTTATAATTTCTAATTAAAAATTTTGAACATGACGTTTAATAAAAACATATTACGCTTTAGTTTTTTAATATTCATAATGGTTTCTTGTGTTAGTATAAAAATCAAAATCAATAATGAAAATAGAACGATTTCAACTTCTCAATTGAAAGAACCGTTAACCTTTCAAGGCATTCAAATTTTTGAGGAATACTATCGTTATGAGGAAAACGCCATTAGCCATCTTTAGCAATGTATGCACCAAGTAATCCACCATCTCAACTTTCTATTGCAGTTGCAGTTGGATCTGTAAATAATAGCCTCGGAAGACAGAAATAATAAGCAACTATTAGCAGCATTATAACTGCTGATTTAATCTTATTACGTTTAATATAGTTTTTTATTTTTTTTCAAAGTTTAAATTCATATTCGCGTTCTACTTTACATATTTTAGTGTTGTACCAACTATACCATTTATTTCTACCTTTATGCTGTGCTATTAAATGCTCTGAATGTTGTTTCCATAGTTTTATGGCTTCTAAACTCTCCCAATAACTCACAGTAATACCTACACTTTCACGTGCATTATCAATGCCTAAAAATCCAGATTGGGTTTTAGCTAAATCTTCCATCTTTTGTGCCATATCACTATAGCCTTTATTTTTTTTAGTTAAAGTGGATGTAAATATTACTGCGTAGTATGGTTTAAAGTTTTGCATAAGAATCGTCTTTTGTTTCTGTATTTAAAGGCACTTCAAAGATGATAAGTTTTTCAATTTTATTACCATCAATATCTGTCATTACAATCCTAAAGAACAATTTACTAAGTTTTACACTTGCAGGAAAATCATTAACAGAAGATATGTCTTTAATTGAATTACTCCAAGATTCGCCACATGTTTCATTAACTTCTGTTTTTAGTTTTTCTATATCTACTTCAATAAATCTGGATGCTTGTTTTTCAGAAATGGGTAATGACTCAAATCTATGATTACTAGAAATGGTTTTTAATGGTTTCCAGCTTGAATAATAATGTTTCCAATTAATTAAATCGCAATGTGACGCATTATCTGATATAGCAATACTGTTTTCATGCTTTTGAAATACTTGGATACTTCTAAATTCCTGATGATGCTTAACTCTAACTATTTTGTTATTTAAAGCCTCATCTTCTTTTAACTTATAAATAAGTACTGCATCAAAGTTAGGATTAATTACATCTTTTATGGATTTCTTTTCTGAAATTCCTTCCATACTTACTGTAAAAGCTTTATATTTTGTTTTAAATCGTTTTTGAAGTTTTTCTTCAGTTAAAAATCCATTAAACACATAACCTTCATCGAAAGTTTCAAAGGCGTCTATGCTTCTTATTTTAACCCATTCTCCAGATAGTTTTTTGCCATTATCTATAACATCTAGCATAAGATTTGTATGCTCAGTAATTTCTATTGCAGTTCCATAATCTAGCATACCTAAACGTCTAGCTCCTTGATTTGGTTTTTCTCTTATTACCAGCCCATTTTCTGCATTAACAAATTGAATATCTTGCGCTTTTGCGAAACTAAATGTTACTATAACTAATAATATACTTATATATTTTTTCATTGTTTTTAAAATGTTAATGACCTGTTCGAAAAAGATTCGAACGTGTTAAAGATTTTTAGCGTATCAATTACGAACAGACCGTTTTTATTAATTTTTTATCTACTGATTTTTAAGCATCAGTAGCTTATGACTTTCCGGAAGTGAGACTTAATAAAAATTCGTATGATTTATTTTTAATAGTTACGTATTAGGTTTTTAGTTTAGACTTTTTCTATAAGTTAAACTATTCTTAAAGTTAATGTTGCTCGTAGATATCTACCACTAATTCACCATTATCATTCATTGATGCTCGATACATGCCTGCGGTATTGAATTCAAATACCATATTGCCATTTTTGTCTACAGCTACAATACCACCATCACCACCAAGTTTTGCAACTTTATCATGAATAACAGTTCGAGCAGCTTCTTTTAAACTTAAACCTTTATATTCCATTAAAGCAGAAATATCATGAGCAACTTGAGCACGAATAAAATATTCCCCCCAACCAGTACTTGATACTGCGCAAGTAGCATTATTAGCATAAGTTCCAGACCCAATTATTGGTGCATCTCCAATTCGCCCCCAACGTTTATTTGTCATACCGCCTGTTGAGGTTCCTGCGGCTAAGTTTCCATTCTTGTCTAACGCAACACAGCCAACGGTTCCAAATTTGAAATTATTAATTTCAGCATCATAAAACCCAACTTTTTTATCATCGTGATCTAATTCAATACTGTCTCTTTCTTTAGCACGCTTAAGGGAATTAAAACGATTTTCAGTGTAGAAATATGAAGTATCAACGAGTTCTAATCCTTGTTCAGCCGCAAAGGTATCTGCACCTTTCCCTGATAACATTACATGAGGAGAATTTTCCATAATTGCTCTTGCCAAGTCAATTGGGTTTTTTACAGTAGTTGTTCCTGCAGAAGCACCAGCGTTAAGTGTTTTTCCATCCATAATGGAAGCATCTAGCTCATTAGTTTCTGCATTAGTAAAAACGGAACCTTTTCCTGCATTAAATAAAGGAGAATCCTCCATGATATTAATAGTTTTCGTTACAGCATCTAAACTGCTTCCACCTTCTTCTAAAATTTTATATCCTGTTTTTATCGCTTCCTCAAGCTTTGCTCTGTATACAGCTTCTTTTTCAGGAGTCATATTTTTTTTGAGAATTGTTCCAGCTCCACCATGAATAACGATAGCGAATTCCGAGTTTTTAGATGTAAAATTATTTTCTGAATTTAAAGGCTTTTTGTTAGTCTCACAAGAAATAAAAACAATTGATAAACAAAATAACAGAATGATTTTCTTCATATGATTTATTTTTAAGTATGGAAAAATTAAAGATACTCTTTTAGCGGAAACATCTCAAGTATGAGATGTAATAAATTAGTATCTTCGCAGAACAAATTTACACACTCAAAAACAACAAAATTATGAAAGCAGTAGCCACTGATTTTGGAATAGATAAAGCATTAAGTGCATTAGGCGTAAAAGATATTAACGAAGGCACTTCAACAGGTTCTAATTGGTTTTCTAATGGAGATTTAATAGAATCTTTTTCTCCAGTAGATGGACAATTAATAGGTAAAGTAAAAACCACTACCAAGGAAGATTATAAAAAGGTGATGGAAGCAGCAACTTTGGCATTTAAAACATGGCGAACAATGCCAGCTCCTCAACGTGGTGAAATAGTTAGACAGTTTGGAGATAAACTACGTGAACTAAAAGAACCGCTTGGTAAACTTGTGTCTTATGAAATGGGAAAATCTTATCAAGAAGGTCTTGGGGAAGTTCAGGAAATGATTGATATATGCGATTTTGCAGTTGGGCTATCTCGTCAGCTACATGGTTTGACTATGCATAGCGAACGCCCTGGACATAGAATGTATGAGCAATATCATCCACTTGGAGTAGTAGGCATAATTTCAGCATTTAATTTCCCTGTAGCTGTATGGTCATGGAACACGGCATTAGCTTGGATTTGTGGTGATGTTTGTGTTTGGAAACCAAGTGAAAAAACACCACTTTGCGGAATTGCTTGTCAGAATATTGCAGCTGAAGTTTTTAAAGCAAATGGTTTACCAGAAGGAATCTCATGTTTAATAAATGGCGATTATCGCGTTGGAGAATTTATGACAAAAGACTATAGAATTCCTTTAATATCAGCTACAGGCTCTACTAGAATGGGAAAAATTGTTGCTCAAGAAGTAGCTGGACGTTTAGGCAAATCTCTACTTGAACTAGGAGGAAATAATGCTATTATTGTAACACCAGATTCTGATATTAAAATGACAGTAATTGGTGCTGTATTTGGCGCTGTTGGGACAGCTGGACAACGCTGTACGTCTACTAGAAGGTTAATAATACACGAATCCATTTACAACAAAGTAAAAACAGCTGTAGCTGATGCTTACAAGCAACTAAAAATTGGTAATCCACTTGATGAAAACAATCATGTTGGACCATTAATCGATAAAGATGCTGTTAGAATGTATAACGAAGCACTTGAAAAAGTTGTTAAAGAAGGAGGAAACATTGTTGTTGAAGGAGGTGTTCTAGATGGTGAAGGTTTCGAAAGCGGTTGTTATGTTAAACCTGCAATAGCAGAAGCAGATAATACTTTTGAAATAGTTCAACACGAAACATTTGCACCTGTTTTATATTTATTAAAATATACTGGTGATATTGAAAATGCTATAGATATCCAAAATGGAGTAGCTCAAGGATTATCATCAGCAATTATGACTAATAATTTAAGAGAAGCCGAAGCATTCTTGTCGTGTGCAGGTAGTGATTGTGGAATTGCAAATGTAAATATAGGTACTTCTGGAGCAGAAATTGGAGGAGCTTTTGGTGGCGAAAAAGAAACTGGAGGAGGTCGCGAATCTGGTTCTGATGCATGGAAGATTTATATGAGACGCCAAACGAATACCATTAACTATACAACAGATCTTCCTCTTGCCCAAGGTATAAAGTTTGATTTGTAGATAATATTGAAATAATATTGAATTAAAAACCGTTTCGAAAAGAAACGGTTTCTTTATTATACATATTCAGACAATTTTTTAAATTCATTTTGGTCTTGTTTTTGTAGATTTATTTTAAACCTTATATAAAGTACAACGTCTAAGCATTATAATGACAAATAAAGAAATACATCATTTATATTGGAGAGCAGGATTTGGGATTTTACCAAATCAATTAAAAAAGGCTACTAAAAAAACTAGAACAGCTTTAGTTAAAGAACTTTTCGATGGTTCTAAAAACTTTACTCCTTTAATAGTTGACATGTCGTTAATCAAACAAAAAACAAAAGCTGCTTTTAAGAAAAAGGCCCCAAAAGTTAATGATGAAATTCAAAAAATGAATAGAGCATTAATACGAGATTTTAATACTGCTTGGATTAATAGGATATTAAACTCATCAGAATTATTGCGTGAACGAATGACATTATTTTGGGCAAATCATTTTGTGGTTAGAGATAACCGAATAGATTTTGTTCAAGAATACAATAATGCCTTAAGAAAACATGCTCTTGGAAATTTTGGTGAATTTGTAAAAGCCATATCTAAACAAGCGGCAATGTTAAAATACCTTAACAATAAACAAAACAGAAAACAGAGCCCTAACGAGAATTTTGCTCGTGAACTTATGGAACTGTTCACACTGGGTAAAGGACATTACACAGAGCAAGACATTAAAGAAAGTGCTAGAGCTTTTACAGGATATTTTCACAATTTAAAGGGTGAATTTGTAATAAGAAACAAACAACACGACGATTCACCAAAGACCTTTTTTGGTAAAAAAGGAAATTTTGATGGTGACGATATTATTGATATCATACTCCAAGAAAAGCAATGTGCTCGTTTTATTTCCGAAAAAATTTATCGCTATTTTGTTAATGATAAAATTAATGAAGAGTATATAGAGGAAATGACCAATGTGTTTTTTGATAATTATGATATTGAAAAATTAATGCACCATGTTTTTTCTTCAAATTGGTTTTATAATAATGAAAATATTGGCACAAAAATAAAATCACCAATAGACTTATTGGTTGGCATGCAAACTATTGTTCCAATGACTTTTGGAAAGAAAAAAGCGCTTCAATATTATCAAAAAAGTTTAGGACAAATCTTATTGTTTCCTCCAAATGTAGCAGGATGGAAAGGTGGAAAAAGCTGGATAGATAGCAATACAATTGTCTTGCGTTTGCGTTTCGCTTCAATATTTTTAAACAAAACTCATATTCCAGTAAAACGTAAAGGCGATTTTGGTGATCCACTTTCTCGATTTATTGGTCTCTCTGGAGAAAAACTTAATTTATTTAAAGTAAAAGCAAACTGGAATACTTTTGAAAGTAATTTTAAAAAAGTAGAGACTAAAAACTTGTCAGAATACATAATTGTACCAGAGCTTAATCCTGGAACAAAAAACTATCTAGAAATGTTGAGTAAATCGTCTAAAGAAGATTATTGTATTCAACTGATGTCTATACCAGAATATCAAATGTGTTAATATGAAGCGAAGAGATTTTATTAAAAATACCAGTTTAGCAAGTAGTCTTTTTCTAGTACCAAGTTTTGTAAAAGCATTTGATGATGCCTTAGCAACACAATATGGACATAAACGACTAGTTATTATACAACTAGCAGGAGGAAACGATGGTTTAAACACATTTATACCATTTAGAAATGATATTTATCACAAAAGCAGACCTAACCTTGCTATTGCGAAAAATGTAGTTTTAAAACTTAATGACGATTATGGTTTACACAAAAGTCTAGAGCCTTTAAAGCATCTGTATGACAACGGCTTTTTAAGCATCATTAATAACGTAGGTTATCCTAATCCAGATCGTTCGCATTTTCGTTCTACAGATATTTGGCAAACCGCAAGTGCCTCAAATGAGTTTTTACAATCAGGATGGATTGGACGTTATTTAGATATCAATAAAAAAGAACCTTTTGCAGCTATAGAAGTTGATGATTCCTTGTCACAAATGATGAAAGGTGATACTATTAATGGTATAGCTACTACAGATGCAAATAGATTTTATAAGAGCATTAAAGCACCATTTTTTAAACAATTGCTGAGACACCAAAACGATACGCATTTAAGTGAGCATAATTTAGGCTATTTATACCAAACGTTGATTTCGGCTGAATCTTCTGCTAAATATATTTTTGAAACCACTCAAACCTACTCTTCTTCTAAAGAATATCCTAATAATGTCTTTGGAGAACAGTTAAAAACAATGGCACAATTTATTAATTCAGGACTAAGTACAAGTGTGTACTTTACTTCCTTAGGAGGTTTTGACACTCATGCTAATCAAGCTAACACACAAAGTAGATTATTGGGACTGTATGCAGAAGGTATTTCGAGCTTTGTTAGTGATTTACATAAGCATGATACATTTAAGGATACATTGATTTTAACATTTTCGGAGTTTGGTCGTCGTGTTGCACAAAATGCAGCTAATGGTACCGATCATGGAACTGCTAATAATGTGTTTGTAATAGGTAAAAACCTGAAAACACCTGGAATTTACAACAACTTAGCTAGTTTAAGTGACTTAGATGAAAATGGCGATTTAAAGTTTGAAATTGATTTTAGAAACCTTTATGCTACAGTTTTAAACAAATGGTTGCAAGTTGATGCGAAGCAGATCTTAAATGCAGATTTTAAAGGAGTAGAAATCATCTAGCTATACTTCACTTTTCTTAGAATTCTATTGGCTTCTTTGTAAAGATTAAAAACCTCATTACTATAGTTTTGTAGCAAAGGTTTAGCTTCATTGAGTTTTACTAAAGCATCTTGAAAATTATTAAAATAGCAGATTAAATAAGTGACAGGTAGATTTTTTAAATCTTGTTCTTCATTTTTGTTTAGAGAAAAACCTTTTTTAAGTTTTTCTAAAATGGCATTATTGGAATTGAAGATATGATACAACACCTTTTTGTTATATTGTGGAGGATCAAACAACAATTTTGAATTCATAGTGTAATGTGCATTTTCATTAAAATCTATAAGTGTTTCTTCAAGTTTTAAATATTTGTCACTGCCTTGTAACCCAAGATTAACATACTCAACAATTTTAAACGTATCATCGTTAAATTCTATAGAGACTTCATCTAAAGTAGAATAGAACAGTCGTACTTGCTCATTTACCATTTCAATATCAACTCTAGAATAAAAGGCTTTATCCTTCACTTCTTTCTTTTGTCCAGCCCAACACAACACAAAATATTCCTTGAAAACTTTGTATCTGGGATCGTAATCTTGTCTTTTATTTAAAAAAGCAAAAACACTATCTAGTGTGTGTTCAATATTGTTTTGAGCATGATTTTCAATTTCTGAAACAATTGTAGAGTTAACATCTTTAAGTTCTATATCAAAAACTTTAGGCATGCTCATACTACCTTCTCTCATAAACACTGAACCTCCAAAATATTTCCATATATTTTTTCTTAGCGATGTAATTTCATTTATAGGCCTAATTGTTACCAAACCAATAACTTTATCGTCAGGCAAATGAGGAAAAGGTACATTCTCGTACTGGATAATTGGGGGATTAGCTAAGTAAGCATTTATAAGGTTTTGTATTTTGCTGTCATCAAAAAAGTCGACACCAATAATGTTATTGTCTTCATCTTCAACACCAATTACGATGTACGAATTGTTTTTAGGATTACTATTGCTTAATGCGCAAATATGCTTTAAAAACTTAGCTTTTCCTTCTTTGTGTGAGATATCTATTTTTCGCTTTTTATCATAAAAACTATTCTCATCGTTGTGAGCCAAAAGGTTTTTTATGAGTAAGCGTTTGTTAATCATTTAAAATTCTTTTTTAACTGTTGTGCTATTAGCTTGTGCCGTTGGAAACACTAGTAAATCTGCTATGTTCACATGTTTGGGTCTTGATATTACAAAGTATATTATTTCTGCAATGTCTTCAGCTTGAAGCGCTTTATAACCTTTATAAACAGAACCTGCAATCTCCTCTCCTTTGAATCGCACTTTAGAAAATTCAGTTTCAACTAATCCTGGATTAATAGCTGTGACTTTTATACCAAAAGGGTTTAGATCTATTCGCATACCATCTGTAATTGCTATAACTGCATGTTTACTAGCGCAATAGACATTGCCTTTTGGATAGACTTCTTTTCCAGCAGAAGAACCAATGTTAATGATATGTCCCGATTCTCTTTTGGTCATTTTAGGTATAATGGCTTTACTTACGTATAGCAAGCCTTTTACGTTAATATCCATCATGGCGTCCCAATCTTCTATACTTCCATTTTGAATTGGATCTAATCCATGTGCATTACCTGCATTATTTATAAGAATATCAATTTGTTTAAATTCTTCAGGAAGGGAATTAATAGCATCAAAAACATCTTTTTTATTTCTAACATCAAAATTAAGAGTATGCACGTCAGTTTCTCTTTCTAATTGTTTTTTTACAGAATTAAGACGATTTTGTCGTCTTCCGCATAGAATTACTTTTATTCCATGTTTTGCGAATTCTTTTGCTGTAGCTCTTCCTATTCCACTAGTTGCTCCTGTTATTAATGCTGTTTTTTTCATGATTTTTTACGGAACTTTATGACCTTGGCTAGCTTCTAAAATTAAAAACCAGTCTTCAAGATCTAGTTTTATATCAGATGCTTTTATTGCGTTGGAAATTCTCTTTTTATCTGTAGTGCCTATAACTGGGATGATATTAGAAGGATGCCTCATTATCCAAGCTAAAAGAAGTTGGTCCTCTGTAGCATCATATTTATCGATAAGTTTTCCTAATTGCTTGTGAATTCTTCGTGTTTGTTCTGTGTCCTCCTTAAAAACACAACCTAAAGGTGACCAGGACATAGGTGTAATATTTTTTATCATTGCTTGATCTAGTGTTCCGTCATACATAGCTTTGTTTTGGGTTAGTGAAAACTCTATCTGATTTATGGTAACAGGCACCTCAGAAGCAATTAATTCAATTTGAGAAGGTGTAAAATTAGATACTCCAAAATCCATAATTTTTCCTTCTTGAGCAAGTTTTGCAATAGCTTCCATAATCTCATCAGGTTCCATTAATGGACTTGGTCTATGTAAAAGTAGTGCGTCTAAGTATTCTGTTTTGAGATTTTTTAGAGATTCTTCAATAGACCAAATAATATAATCTTTGGTATAGTTATAATGTTTTACTTTATTAGGTCTATTATCTACTAAATATTGGATTCCGCATTTGGATATTAGTTTTACAGATTCTCGTTTAATTTTGCTTTTAGCAAAGGCATTTCCAAACAAAGATTCAGTTGTGTAACCTCCATAAATATCTGCGTGATCAAATGTATTAATACCATTTTCAATACAATGATTCATTAAAGAAATCATGTTTTCGGTATTTAAGTCTTTTCCCCATTTTCCCCATGCCATGGTTCCGGAAATAATTCTTGAGTAGTTCATCGGTGATTTTTTCATTTTTTTGTCAATAATCTAGATTTTGGGCAATTCATGTATAAAAATACTTATTCAGATGGTAATATTGTAAATTGTTTGGCAATAAATGCTTAGTTTTCTGAATATGAGACAATTAAAAATCCTATTTTTTTCCTTTTTAATTATTACAGGCCTTCAAGGTTGTTCTAAAGAAAGTTTAAATGAACCTGTTTTAAATACTACAGTTTCTGTTAAACTAAATGGAACTCAATCTCAATACGACGAAGTTTGGATTGAAATAACAGATGTTTTATTAAAAGTTATAGACAATGAAAACGCTCCAAACTGCTGGTTGAGTTTAAAAACATCAGATAACCATATTTACAATTATATTGATATTACAAAAACATTTAATTTAGACCTCGTCAATGAGGTTAATATTCCTTCAGGAATGATTTATGAAATCAAACTTGTATTTGGTGATAACAATAGATTAATTTATAATGGCAAGCCCATTAATTTAAATACTAATTCTGTTTATCAATCTTCTTCAGGTGTTAGAATAGATGAAAATCTAGAATCAAATGAACAATATATATTTAATTTGGAGTTCGAAACTAATAATTCAATCTTAGAAACACCAAATGAAAATTATTATATATTACAGCCTATATTGTCTTTACTATAACATCTAAAATTTAAGTAAATACGTAAATAGTTATATATTTTAAAACCAAAAAAAACATGAAACTATTAAAACAATTTAAAATTGTAGCAATTACTTTTTTGATTCTTTTATCATTTGCGTGTAATAATGATTCGACAAATAATGAAAACTCAAGAATATCTGTTAAGTTAATGGATGATCCTGGAGATTACGACAATGTTTTTATTGAAGTTATTGATGTTATGGTTAAAATGGACGAAGAGAGTGAAGAAGAAAGTGAAGAAGAAAGTAGCTGGCAAAGTCTTGAAGCAATTAATACTGGTGTTTACGATCTTTTAGATCTCACAGGTGGTATTAATGTTTTACTTGTAGACGATTTTCAAATTCCTTCAGGAGAACTAAATCAACTTAGATTGGTTTTAGGAGAAAACAACACTATTGTTATAGATGGTGAAACTTTTGATTTAAAAACACCAAGTGCTCAACAAAGTGGTTTAAAAATTAATGTTAACCAAACATTAGAACCTAACATTAGCTATACGTTTTTGCTTGATTTCATGGTTGATGAATCAATAGTTATGGCTGGTAATTCCGATAATATTATTTTAAAACCTGTTATAAGAGCAACTGCAGAAGCTAATACTGGAGCAATTGCTGGTCAGGTATTACCAACAGGAGCTGTAATAGAGGCATCTTTAAATACTGGATCTGAAATAATTTCTTCTTATGCAGACGAAAATGGCTATTTTGTTTTATTGGGATTAGACGCTGGAATATATGATGTTATTTTAACTCCAGACATGGAATCAGGATTGCCAACAGTAACTATAGAGAATGTTGAGGTAACAATTGGTAACACAACAACTATAGACGCTGTAACTTTAGAATAGAATTAAGAAAAATATATGTGTTAAAGCATTGCCATTGGCAATGCTTTTTTTTAACCAATTATTAACATCATTACATCAATAATTTTAACAATTTGCATTGTTCAAAAGTTAAGTACTAAAAACACATCAATAAAATCTAATAAAGATGGAAGAAAGTAGCACAATAGACATTAAAACTATTAACGAGAAAATTGAAAAAGAAAGTGCTTTTATAGACTTACTCATGCTCGAAATAAACAAAGTTATTGTAGGGCAAAAGCATATGGTAGAAAGACTACTTATTGGCCTGTTAGGACAAGGTCACATATTGTTAGAAGGTGTTCCTGGTTTAGCAAAAACACTTGCCATTAACACGCTTTCTCAAGCAGTAGATGGAGATTTTAGTAGAATACAGTTCACACCAGATTTATTACCTGCAGACGTAATAGGTACACTTATCTATAACATGAAGGAGAACGATTTTTCTATTAAAAAGGGTCCAATTTTTGCAAATTTTGTTTTATCAGATGAGATTAACAGAGCGCCAGCAAAAGTACAATCGGCTTTACTAGAAGCGATGCAAGAAAAGCAAGTTACTATTGGTGATGAAACCTTTATTTTGGATAAACCATTTTTAGTGATGGCGACTCAAAACCCAGTAGAACAAGAAGGTACTTACCCTTTGCCAGAAGCTCAAGTAGACCGTTTTATGCTAAAAACTGTTATCGATTATCCTAAAATGGATGAAGAGCAGCTTATAATGAGAGCGAATTTAAAAGGCGATTTTGAAAAGGTAAATAAAGTCGTATCATTAAAGCAAATTTTAAATGCTCAAGAAGCAGTTAGAAGTGTTTACATGGATGAGAAAATCGAAAAATATATTTTAGATATCGTATTTGCAACGCGTTATCCAGAAAAATATGGATTAGCAGAATTAAAACCTTTAATTTCTTTTGGCGCTTCACCACGTGGAAGTATTAACCTTGGAATAGCTTCAAAATGTTACGCCTTTATAAAACATAGAGGTTATGTTATTCCAGAAGATGTAAGAGCAGTCATTCATGATGTATTACGTCATAGAATTGGAATTACTTACGAAGCAGAAGCTGAAAATGTCACTTCAGAAGACATCATAAATAAAATTGTAAATCAAGTAGAGGTACCATAAAAAGCTCTTAGCATCTAGCAAACTAGCCAATTAGCATAAGCTTAAAACATGGACACAAAGGAATTACTAAAGAAAGTACGAAAAATTGAGATTAAGACAAGACGCTTGTCAGATCATATATTTGGAGGCGAATATCATTCTACCTTTAAAGGTCGTGGGATGACTTTTTCTGAAGTAAGACAATATCAATTTGGTGATGATGTAAGAAATATTGATTGGAACGTAACAGCACGTTATAACGAGCCTTATGTTAAAGTTTTTGAAGAAGAACGCGAACTCACTATGATGCTCATGGTAGATTTTTCTGGCTCAAAACTCTTTGGAACTATAGAGCAATTTAAAATTGAAATTGTTACTGAAATTGCTGCAACTCTTGCATTTTCAGCAACGCAAAACAACGATAAGATAGGACTTATTCTATTTTCAGATGAAGTAGAGCTATTCATTCCACCAAAAAAAGGACGCTCTCATGTGCTAAGGATAATTAGAGAATTAATTGAGTTTGAACCAAAAAGCAAACTTACCAATGTAGCAGAAGCTTTAAAGTTTTTATCTAATGTTATGAAGAAGCGTGCTATTGTTTTTATCATGTCAGATTTTATAACAGAGAATTATCAGCACACCTTAAAAATAGCATCTGGAAGACATGATGTAACAGGAATTAGAGTTTATGACAAGCATGAGGAGAGTATTCCAAATCTCGGGATGGTTCAAATGATTGACGAAGAAACAGGAGAATCTGTACTTGTCAATACAACATCTAAAAAAGTAAGACTTAATTACGCGAAGTACTATAGAGAAAAAGTTGACTATTTTAAAGATAGCTTTAAAAAATCTGGAGCTGGAGTAATTGATTGTAGAGTAGACGAAAGCTATGTTAAAAAGCTACTAGGATATTTTAAAAGAAGAGGATAAAGCTTTTATGATTAAAGAAATACCAAATATAAATTTTGTAATAAAGCGAACAAGAAACCTTGTGATGTCTATATTATTTGTTCTTTGTTCTTTGTCCACATTCTCTCAAGTATCATCTACTATAGACTCAACTTCTATTAAAATTGGAGAACAAATCCTCTACAAAATTTCTGTTGAATCAGACACCACAGATTTTGTAGTTTTTCCAGAAGGGCAAACATTTCAGCCTCTTGAAATGATAGAGTCCTTTAAAATTGATACTACTAAAAAAGATGCAAAGTATTATTTAATTAAAAAGTACGGTTTAACACAATTCGATTCCGGCAAATACACCATTCCGCAACAAAAAATTGTCATTGGAGACAAAGTATTGCTAACAGATTCATTACACGTTGAGGTAAACCCTGTAATAGTAGACACTACAAAACAAAAACTATACGATATTAAACCAATTCTACCAGTAGATAAAAGTCCAACTTATTGGTGGCTTTACACTTTGATGATTTTACTGATATTAGCATTAGTTACGTTCTTGTTATATTGGTTTGTATGGCGAGAAAAACCATTGACTGAAGAAGAAAAGGAGGCTTTAATCCCACCTTATGATAGAGCAAAACAAGCTTTAAAAGAACTCGATAATTCAGACTATTTAATAAATGATGAAATAAAAACGTTTTATTCTGAATTAACCCTTATTATAAGAAAATACATAGACGAAAAAGTCTATGAAAAATCACTTGAAAGCACAACAGACGAATTAATAGAAAGACTTCAACTCCTTAAGGACGGTAACCAAATAGATTTAAGCAAAGACACGATTAAAAATATTGAAACCATTTTAAAACGTGCAGATTTAGTAAAGTTTGCGAAGTCTAAACCAGATGTTGAGTTGGCAAAACTGGATAGAAACACAATAGATGTAGAAATTGATCACGTAAAAGAGTCCTTACCTGAGCCAACAGAAGAGGAGTTACTTGCAGACCAACAATATCAAGAAGAATTAGCAAGAAAGAAAAAGCGCAGAAAAGTATTAATTACGGTACTTGTGGCTTCTTTTTTAGTTATTGCAACTGTAGTTGGTTTAACCATTCATTATGGATTTACATATGTAAAAGACACAATCCTTGGTCATCCAAGTAAAGAATTGTTAGAAGAAAAAGAATGGGTTACTAGCGAATATGGAGCACCAGGAATTACTATAACAACACCTAAGGTGTTAAGACGGATAGAAGTTCCTATTCCAGAAGAAATGAAAGACAAAATGAAAGTCGCTGCTTTTGGGTATGGTGGAATTAATTCAAACTTAGATATTGCAGTAATTAGTACAAAAATTGCTCAGCAAAATCGACCTCAAAGTCAAAATGAAGAATCTCAAGAAGGTGAAAATCAAATTGATTTGCTCCAAGTGGCAGAACAACAATTGTTACAGCTGGAAGCAAAAGGAGCTCAAAATATAATTACTAAAAACGAACAGTTTATAACGCCAAATGGTCAAGAAGGGTTAAAAACTTTTGGAACAGCAGATTTTGCTCATCCTATTACTGGAAATGTAGAAGCCGGAAACTATGTTATACTAGGATTTACAACTCAAAATCTAATTCAGCAAGTGGTTTTAATTTGGAAACAAGATGATACGTATGCAGATACAATTATTGAGAGAATATTAAATTCTATAGAATTAATAAAACTAGAAGAAGAGAACGAGTAATGTTAGAAGGAATAGATTTTGCAAATAAAGAATTATTATGGTTGCTGTTGCTACTTCCATTAGCAATACTGTGGTATATAATTAAACACAAAAAGCAAACATCAGAATTAAGTATATCAACACTTAAAGGCTTCAAACTTACTAATTCGTTTTGGTCAAAACTTAGGCATTTATTATTTGTATTGCGTATGATTGCTTTAACACTTCTTATTGTCGCGATTGCAAGACCACAAACTGTAGATGTAAGTACTAAAACCAAAACAACTCGTGGTATTGATATTATTATTGCCATTGATGTTTCTGCAAGTATGTTGGCAAAAGATTTAAAACCAAACAGACTTGAAGCCTTAAAAAATGTTGCTGCAGAATTTATTAATGGAAGACCAAATGATAGAATTGGTTTAGTTGAATATGCTGGTGAAAGCTATACAAAAACACCAATTACAAGTGATAAAGGCATTGTGTTACGTTCTCTTAAAGAAATAAAATATAACAACATTATTGAAGGTGGAACAGCTATTGGAATGGGTTTAGCAACAGCTGTAAATAGAATTAAAGACAGTGAAGCAAAAAGTAAAGTTATTATTTTACTTACAGATGGTGTCAATAACTCTGGATTTATAGACCCGCAAACAGCTAGTGAGTTAGCTGTAGAATATGGAGTAAAAACCTATACTATTGGCTTGGGAACTAATGGAATGGCATTATCACCAATTGCAATGAGTAGAGATGGAAAATTTCAATATGGACGCGTTCAAGTTGAAATTGATGAAGAGTTGTTAAAAGAAATTGCAAATGCAACAGGAGGAAAATATTTTAGAGCAACAAATAATAAAAAGCTAAAAGAGATTTATAAAGAAATAGACAAACTAGAAAAAACAGATGTAGACGAGTTTAAATTTTACAATTACGAAGAAAAATTTAGACCAATAGTACTACTTGCTGGCTTATTCCTATTGATAGAGTTGTTGCTAAAATTTACAATATTTAGAAGTTTTATTTAATGCAGTTAGATGAAAAAATATGGTTTTGGTTCTTGTTGGTTATTCCGGCAATGGTTTTGTTATTTTTAATTCTTCAAATTTGGAAACATAAAACACAAAAGCGCTTTGCCGACAAGAAGTTATTAGAAAGACTTAGTCCAGACAAGTCTTTGTTTAAATCTATACTGAAGCTTTTTGTATGGTCTTTAGCGATAGCTTTTTTAGTATTTGGATTAGTAAACCCAAAAATTGGAACAAAACTAGAAACGGTAAAACGTGAAGGGGTTGATATTGTCTTTGCAATAGACGTATCAAAAAGTATGCTTGCAGAAGATATTGCACCTAATAGATTGGAAAAATCCAAACAATTAGTTACCCAAATCATAAATAATCTAGCAAGTGATAGAATTGGGGTTATCGCATACGCTGGGAAAGCATTTCCACAGTTACCAATTACAACAGATTATGCGTCTGCAAAAATGTTCTTGCAAAGCATGAATACAGATATGCTTTCTTCTCAAGGAACTGCAATAGACGAAGCCATTCAACTAGCAAGAACCTATTATGATGATGAAGAGCAAACCAATCGTGTGCTAATTATTATTTCAGATGGCGAAGATCATAACGATATAGCTGTAGATGTTGCGGAAGCAGCTGCAGAAGAGGGTATTAAGATTTTTACAATCGGTGTAGGCGAATTAAAAGGAGGTCCAATTCCTATTAAACGAAACGGAATTGTTCTAAACTATAAAAAAGATAGTAAAGGGGAAACTGTAATAACCAAACTAAACGAAGACACATTAAAAGAAATCGCTCAAGAAGGTAATGGCGAATATGTTAATGGGAGAAATACAAACCAAGTTGTGGAGACCGTTAGAGATATTCTAAATAAGTTGGATAAAAAAGAATTCGAAGCAAAACAATTTTCAGAATACAAAGACCAGTTTCAGTGGTTTTTAGGCTTTGCTATTTTCTTTTTGTTTATAGATATATTTTTATTAGAACGAAAAACAGCATGGTTAAAACGTTTAAATTTATTTAACGAAAACTTATGATGATGGCTTTAAAATTATTATTATTTTTTGTTTTAAAACAAGAAAAATACAACATATTGTTTTCAGGAAAACACATATTACGTTTTGCTTTTGGGTTGATGGTCACTTTAAGTTTTTCACAAGAACAAGAAAAAATCCTAGAACGCTCAAACGATTATATATATGAAGCAAATAAAATCGTTAACGAAGATTTTATTACTGCCGAAATGGAATATAGAAAAGCAGTTTCTGTTAAACCAGATAATGCTATTGGGAACTACAATTTAGGTAATGCCTATTTCAAATCAGGATTGTTAGATGAAGCATTGTTAAGACATATAGAAGCTGCAGAACATGCAAGCACAAAAGAAGAACGTTATAAAGCGTTTCATAACGTTGGAAATGTTTTAATGCAGCAAAACCAATGCAAAAAAGCTGTTGAAGCTTATAAAAATGCTTTAAGAAACAATCCATCAGATGACGAAACACGTTACAACTTAGCATTAGCAAAAGAATGTGCTGACAAACAAGGTGAGAGTGATGATGGTGAAAAAGATCAGAAAGAAGATCAAAAAAACGAAGAAAACAAAGATCAGGAGAATAAAGACGATAAAAACAAGGACCAGAACGACCAAGACCAAGAAAATAATGACGAAGGCGATAAGGATGAGGATAAAAAAGATGGAGACGATAAAAAAGACGATAAAGGCAATCCTAAAGATCAAGACAAAAACAAAAAAGGAAACTCTAACGATAAGAAAAATCAACAGCCACAACAAGGAAAACTATCACCTCAGCAGGTTAAAAACTTGTTAGAAGCTATGAATAATGAAGAGAAAAAAGTACAAGACAAAATAAACGCTAAAAAAGCAAAAGGAGTTAAAATAAAAACTGAAAAAGATTGGTAACTAAATGAAACTAAAGATATACATACTAGCCTTTCTTTTAAGCAGCATAGTCTCTGCTCAAGTTTCATTTGTAGCAAAACCAAGTAAAACAAATTTAGGTGTAAACGAGCGTTTGCGTGTAGATTTTGTAATGAATAAAGATGGCGATAATTTTAACTCACCAAGTTTTGAAAACTTTACAGTAATAGGAGGCCCAAATCAGTCCATAAGTACATCTTGGGTTAATGGTAAACGAAGTTATTCCAAAACCTACAGTTTCTTTTTAGCACCGAAAAAAAGAGGAACTTTTCAAATTGGACAAGCAACTATAGAAATTGAAGGTGAAATCTATAAAACCAATCCAGTTTCAATAACTGTTACTGCAGCTGTAGATAAGCCCAAAAATCCAAATGATCCAAACTATATTGCAGACCAAAACATTCATCTTGTTGCAGAAGTTTCGAAAACCAACCCATACTTAAACGAAGCTATAACGGTAGTTTACAAATTGTATGTTTCACCAGACACTGGAGTTGATAATTGGAGAGAAATAGATAATCCTAGATACAACGACTTTTGGAGTCAGAATATTGATGTAAAAGGATTAAAAATTCAAAATGGAACATACAAGGGCGAAGAATATCGTTATGTTGTATTGCGTAAAACAGTGCTCTATCCACAAAAAACGGGAAAGCTAAATATTGAACCTTTGGCTTTAGATATTTCAGTTCAAGTACCTACAAGTAATAGAGATATTTTTGGTAGACGACTTATGAAATCTGTTCATAAAACAGTTGCAGCAGGAAATAGAACAATTAACGTGAAACCCTTACCAAATCAAGGAAAACCACTCAACTTTTCTGGTGCTGTTGGCCGTTTCGATTTTTCAGTAAAGACAAATAAAAACGAATTAAAAGCAACAGAAGCCTTACAGGTAGATGTTGAGGTATCAGGAAAAGGAAACTTAAAACTGTTTGAACTTCCTAAACTGTCATTACCTAGTTCTCTTGAAGTTTATGAGCCAGAACATAAAGAGAATGTTTCTACCATTTTAAGTGGTATGAAAGGAAAAATTTCAGATTCATATACAGTAGTACCTACATATCAAGGAAAATATCCAATTCCTGGAATTTCTTTTACGTATTTCGATTTAAAAACAGAAATGTATAAAACAATTTCATCAGAAGAGCTATTAATTAATGTAATAGAAGGGCCAATAAATAATGCTGTGTCAAATAAGATACCTTCTATAAATAAACAAAGCGTAATTACATCAGGAAATCAATTTTTGGCATTTAAAACCAAAACAGAATTTACAAGCATAGAACAAAAACGGTTCTTTAAATCTAAAAGTTTTTGGGCTTCATTACTTCTACCGTTTTTAGCAATTCCATTAGCCATTGTTATAAGAAGAAGAAAAGATGAACGCGATGCAGATGTAGTTGGAAATAAAATTAGATTAGCTAACAAATTAGTAAGAAAATATCTTGGTGATGCGAAAAAACAACTTGGTAATAAAGAAGGGTTTTACAATGCTTTAGAACGTGCTTTGCATAATTATTTAAAAGCAAAACTCAAGATTGAAACCAATGAGGTAAGTAAAGAAAAAATCACATCTTTGTTAGGTGAAAAATCTGTAGAAACCAAGAATGTTGATGAGTTCATATCATTACTACAAAGTTGTGAATTAGCACGATACACACCATTTACTAATGTAGAAATGCAACAAGATTACAAAAAGGCATCATCAGTAATTTCTAGAATAGACAAACAAATACGCAGATAATAAACAATCATGAAGAAAGTAGTTTCCATAGTAAGTTTTCTTTTAACATTTGTTGCATTTGCGCAAAATAATGTTATTTATCAAGAAGGTAATGCCCTATATAATCAAGGTAAATACCAAGAAGCTATTACCGCTTATGAAACCATAATAGATAACGGAGAACATTCTGCAGAACTCTATTTTAACCTTGGGAATGCCTATTATAAACTCAATAGTATTGCTCCAAGTATTTATTATTACGAAAAAGCTTTACAATTAAACCCAAAAGATAAAGACATTCAAAATAATTTAACATTTGCTAAAAACATGACCATTGATGCAATTGAAGAAGTTCCTTCAATTGGACTAAATCGTTTTATGAAAAGCTTTATCAAATTTTTTGATTTTGAAACTTGGGCAATATTATCAGTAGGTTTTGTTTTTGCTTTTGTTGTTATATTTTTAATGTACTACTTCTCTCATTCAACAGGAAAAAAGCGTTTTCTATTCTTGTCAAGTATAGCAAGTTTGGTATTTATGGTTTTTTGCTTGTTCTTTGCTTTTCAAAATTTCAACCTTGAAAAAAACGACAAACCTGCTATAGTTTTCGCTAAAAAAAGTCAGGTTAGAACAGAACCAAATTTAAGAAGCGAAAACGCTTTTTTCTTACACGAAGGCACTAAGATTCAAATGCTTGAAATATATAATGAAGATTGGGTTAAAATAAAAATTGCAGATGGTAAAACTGGCTGGATAGTTTCAGAGGATATAAAACCTTTATAAATATCTTAACAAGATATCAGTGTTTTTTTATATGTTTGTGTTTCATCATTATTTACCAATGATTAAAAAATCTCTTTTATTAATTTTTTCGTTATTCTTTGTACTGCATACTATAGTACCAAGCGTATTAGTTTTGGTTGATAATTCTTTTGACACAACAATAGTCCATAACCTTTCAGATGTAGAATCTGAAAATGAAGAAAACGAAGTTAGAAAACAAATCAAATTTGAATTTACAGAGTATATTAATAGAGTAGAAACTTCTAATTCTGGATTTCTTTTAGGGTCAATAAACTATTATCTTATCTCATTTTCTGAGCTTCATTTAGAAAACATTTCGCCTCCTCCAGAATTTACCTAGATTTTAATTAAAACCAAACGATTTTAAAAATCGTGATTATTAATCAATATTTAATTAAAAATGAAACAACTATTTTCAAACATAAGAGGCGATGCCTTTGGAGGTATCACAGCGGGTATTGTTGCGTTACCACTAGCATTAGCCTTTGGAGTATCCTCTGGATTAGGTCCAAGTGCTGGATTGTATGGCGCAATATTTATTGGCTTTTTTGCTGCTTTATTTGGTGGAACAAACACACAAATATCAGGGCCTACTGCACCAATGACAGCCGTAAGTATGGTAATTATTGCAGGAATTATAGCATCTAACGATGGCGATGTAGAAAAAGCGCTACCAGCAATTCTAACAGTATTCTTGCTAGCAGGTTTAATGCAGATTGGTATAGGGATTGTAGGACTTGGAAAATACATTAGATACATACCTTATCCTGTAGTGTCTGGCTTTATGACAGCTATTGGTGTCATAATTTTAGTAACTCAAATTCTTCCTTCTATTGGGTACTATCCAAAAGAAGATCTAGATTTTGTTAATCAATTTAAACCTCAGGCAGAAGAATTAATTTTAGAAAACATTTTAAAAGATGAAGCTGGAGAAGGCATTCTTGTTTTGGAAGATTTTAAAGAAACGATATCTAGAGCAGAACAAGTTTCGCAAGACGATATTTTAAAAGAATCTAAAACACTAGCTGGGAAAGATGCTTCAGGAGTTGTTGGAGCTTTAAAAATACTACCAAGAGCATTACAAAACATAAATTGGTTAGAATTACTTTTAGCTTTAGGAACCATATTTATTATTTATGGTTTTAAACGTATAACTACAAAAGTACCAAGCACCTTAGTAGCACTATTAGTTATGTCCACAATTGCAATTATTGGAGGATTAGACTATAGGCCAATTCCTGAGATACCACAAGGTTTACCAGAATTTAAGTCTGAAATTTTTACAAATTTCACATTTGTAAGTTTGACACCTTATATATTTACTGCCCTTACTTTAGCATTGTTAGGAGCAATTGATTCTCTTTTAACAAGTATTGTTGCAGATAACATGACTAAAACTAAACACAAACCTAACAAAGAACTAGTAGGTCAAGGTATTGGTAATAGTATTGCATCATTATTTGGTGGTATTCCTGGGGCAGGAGCAACTATACGTACAGTTGTTAATATTAATTCAGGAGGAAAAACAAAATTGTCTGGTATGATAGCTGGAATATTATTGTTTATTATTCTATTAGCATTAGCTCCAATTGCTTCAAAAATTCCTGCTGCTGTTTTAGCGGGGATATTGATTACTGTTGGTATAGGAGTTATGGATTACAAAGGTTTAAGAGCAATTCCGTATTTACCAAAAGATGTAAAACTAGGTCCATTTAAGTTTAGTATGGAAGTGGTTATAATGATTACAGTACTTGCGCTTTCTACATTCTGGAATTTAGTTTATGCTGTAGGTATTGGATTAGTTATTGCATCGTTAATGTTCATGAAAAAAATTGGAGATTTAACGGCAGAGCGTTCTGATGTTAAGACTCTAAAAGAAGAAACCTGGTCTGATGAAATGAATTTCCCAGAAGAATACAAGGAAGAAGTGTTTATAAAGCACTTAAAGGGACCTTTATTCTTTGGTTCTACAAGCGAATTTCAAGCTTTAGCAAATCAAATTCCTGAAACTGCTAAAGAAGTTGTGATGCGTCTAGATAGAATGCAATACATGGATCAGTCTGGTTTATATGCTATGGAAGATATGATTCAAGACTTACGAACCAAAGGTATTGAAGTTTTGTTTATAGGCTTACTTGAACAACCGCGATATATGATGGAACGTATTGACATTATTCCAGATTTTATACCAGAAGAACATATTTTTGAAACTTTTGAAGATTGTATGAAGTGGATTAAATCAAACGTTGAACACAATTAACTTATATAATTTCTAAAAACAATAAAAATGAAAAATATAGCAATAACAAAAGATATTCAAGATACATTATCCCCAAAATCTGTTTTAACAGATTTAATAGAAGGGAACAAAAGGTTTGTTTCTGCAAATATGCAAGACATAGACCATAAAGCTTTGGTAGAACAAACAGTAGGAGGACAATATCCTAAGGCTGTAATTTTAAGCTGTATAGACTCAAGAGTTCCTGTTGAAACGATTTTCGATCAAGCAATTGGAGATGTTTTTGTAGCTAGAGTTGCAGGAAATTTTGAAAATACAGATATTTTAGGAAGTATGGAATACTCTTGTAAAGTAGCTGGGAGTAAATTGGTTTTCATATTAGGACATGAAGCTTGTGGTGCTGTAAAAGCTGCTTGTGATGGTGTGGAGCTAGGTAATATCACAGCACTGTTAGAAAATATTATACCTGCTGTTAAACAATCTGCTACAGAGGTAGAAGGTGAGACAAATTCATCTAATAGTGAGTTTGTTGCTAAAACTGTAGAGAACAATGTTAAGTTAACTATGGAGCGTATTAGAGAACGCAGCCCAATCCTAAAAGAAATGGAAGAAATGGGTGAAATTAACATTGTTGGAGGCGTTTATATGTTGTCTTCAGGCATAGTAGAATTAATATAATTACTAATATTTTATATTAATAAAAAAGCCGCTTTATATAGCGGCTTTTTTAATCCAATAATCCAAAATCAAATTGATTTTATAGACATGTTTCGGTTTCTTATAATTATATATCCAAAATAAATCAATACTAAACCAATTAGTTCAGTAATAAATAAAACCTCTACATATCCTAATCTAGTAAATGTACCTCCAATTCCAGGGAGTAAAGCGCCAATGGCAATAAATATATTACCTCTAAAATGCGCTTGTTTGTCTTTATAACCATAATATTTAGTTGCAGAATAAATAGCCCCTCCCACTAAGAATATAAATGAATACACATTTATTAAAGGCGAAAAACTTCTCACCCATTTCCATTCAAACACAGCTCCAGTTAATCTATAATCAAAACCATCTGGCATTGCTATTGGTGTTTTTATTACAAAATATGAAGCAACTAATATTAATCCTATAAAAAGTATTGATGTAATATGAGCAAACCACCTATTCATAAGTAGATATACAGAACCTTGTGCAAGAGGAAATCCTCCTAAAAGTGCTCCAACTATATACCAGTATTTAAGATTTATCTCATTCCATCCAAAAATAGCATGAATACTTTCCGCAAACGTACCTAATCCAAAAGTCATTACACCTAAAGTCCACCAAAGTAAGTAAGATGTTTTACGCGCTTGATAATGGTTAAATATTTCTCTAATAAAATATATTGAGAAAAGTGTAGTTGCAATAGGGATGTATTCAATAAACTTCTGCATTATTCAAAAATGGTTGTGCCAGAGTTAGGCTGATAAACATAATTAAAAGTATAGTAACGATAATTATTATATTCTGCGTTTGGTTGGCCATCTTGGTAGTAGCTAAGAATTTCCATTTTAGCATATTTCCCATCACGTGTTCTTAAAACTATAATTTTCCCTGCAGTTGGATTAATAGAGTGAGTAGGTGGTCCGGAATACGTGTACCAGTCACTCAAAACAGCACCATTAACAGAATCCTGCTCCAGTAAAGTTGTATTAACAGAAGCCACTCCAGCTAATGTACTATTTTCAAAATAAGCTGCAGCATTACCGGTACGCTCTGGCTCATCAGTAGCTCCTGAGGACATTCCTCCGTTAACAATTATAGATGTACCTCTAAATGCGATATCCCAATCGGTAGTACTAGTTGTAGTTGCTCCAGTTGAGAAATCAAACTTAGTAAAATCACCAGACACTGGTTCACCAAAACCACCGTCCTGAGGCGCATATAAATTGCTTATTGTATCTGATTCAATTTCCAATACTACTGGATCATTATCATCATCACTACAAGATGTAAATCCGATAAAAATGACTAAAAGTGTAAATAATTTAATTGTTTTCATGTTTAAAAATATATTTAGTTTAAAATTTAATATTCAATGTGCCATAAAATAATCGTCCTGGAATGTTAGCTATAAACACTTGGTCACCTGCAGATTCAGGCCAATCAGTAAAATCAAAAACATTATCAATTCCAATACCCAGTTCGTAGTTCTTAAAAACGGTTTTATTTATTGCTAAATCCCATATAGAAAAACCTTCAACAAAGTCATCATATTTATCAATATAACCGTTTACCGTTCCGTTGGTGTCAAATAAACCGTATTTACTTCTGTAAACACCTCTAATATTTGTATTTAACCCTAAATCTTTATTTTCATAAAAAAGCTTTACATTGGCCATATATCTAGAGCGATTGGGAAGCCCAAAGTAATCGTCTTTGCTTAACTGAACTGCTCCTTGAGGTGTAGAAGCAAAGGCTTGACCACTTTCAAAGATAGCTTCAGCATCCTTATCCTTAGCAATCAAGTATTGATAGCCACCAGATATTTTAAATTGTTCGTTAGCCTGCCAATTAGCATTGAATTCAAAACCCTGAGTGTAAGCTTTATTGACATTTACATAGCTAAAAACTCCATTTTGAGTTGACTTAACAGCAACCTGTCTACTATCAATTAAGTCTGTGATATCATTTCTGAAAAAGTTGATTTCAAAATTCAAAGCGTGTATTGGTCTGTAAGTAAACCCAACATTATAAGCAATAGAACTTTCCGGTCTTAAAGCCCCTCGAAAATCAGAAACAAAATCATCTATCTGAGCTTGATTGTAACTAGCAAGCAAAAGGCCATTATCAAACATCTCTTGCAATACAGATGGAACCATATTGTAGCCCAAAACCGTATAACCACCAAAACCATCAAGATCAAAATACAACTGTCTAAAGTCTGGTGCCTTAAAACCATAACCCACAGACCCTTTCACAGCTAATTCATCTGTAATTTCATAACGTAAAGCAGATTTTGGACTAAATTGTGATTTGTAATCGGAGTGACTATCATATCGAGCACCTAAAATGAGGTTTAATTTTTCTGTTATATCCGCATCATATTGCAAAAAGATATAAGGCGAATTAAAAATAGGTTGCACACTAAAATCGTTACGCTCCAAGGATTCATGATCCATTCCCAAACCTCCTATAAACGTGGTTTTATAATTGGGCTCAAAAGTAGCACGAATCTCTGGCCTTATCAATAATTCATCATAATTACTCTTACTGACAAGCTGATTAGTTTCGGAGTCATTAAGTGTTTGTTCTGTATCATATCCTGTAGCATAAAACTCAAAATAACTACTCCATTTTTCGTGGTATTTGTGATTGAGTTTCAAGTGTGTATTCCATTCATAGGTTATTATATCACCCTGTTCTGTTTGTGTGGGTACGTAATCTTGATTTTGATGAAAACCACGAAATGATACAAACAGATTGGTATCATCACTAAAATCATATTGTAATCTTGGGTTAATGGTAATATTATGATACGGATCTACTGTATTAACATTAACGGCATTATTTAAATCATAACCATCACTACTATTATAGTTTATAAAGCCATTAAGACGTAATTTTCCTTTTCTGTAACCTAAATCCAAGTTTAAATCGTGAGAATTAAACGTGCCAAAGCGATAATCCAAATCACCTTTTAAACCCTGCTGTTTTGGTAAATCGGTAATAATATTTATAACACCACCCAAAGCCTCACTACCATATAGACTTGATGATGCTCCTTTAACGATTTCAATTTGTTTGATGTTACCAACAGTTAGTCTGCTTAAATCCAAGGTTCCAGCAGAACGACCTACCAAAGGCACTCCATCAATGAGTATTAAAGTATATTGCGGGTCTAATCCTTGTATTTGCACACCCTCGCCACCAATAAAACCTGGAACCGTAATTATGCCTGTTTGCTCATTTAATATCCCATTTAATCTTATAGTATTGACAGATTTCAATTCCTTTTTAGAAACTAATTTAGCAGGTAAAGGCAACGAAGATAATTGTCTGTAAGTTCTTGTTGCAGTTACTATTACATCATCTAGTTGTTGCGTTAATACAGTATCTTTTTGAGTTGTCTTTTCTTCTTGCTGTGCTTGTAAGTTTACTGATAAGACAATCAATAGGATTGATAAAATGTATCTCATTAGATTTGCGTTGTTAAATAACACATCAAAGGTATTTACAATGTTTTTTAAAAAATAACGCTAAAAGGTTTATTTGTGTCGATAAAAGCATATCTTTGTTAAATACTATAAATACTAATGCTTTTAAGGTTTTATGACTACTTAAAAACATGATAAATGTCATTTATTTAAAAAAAATAACGAAAAAAGTATGTATAAAGAAATTGAAGTTCAAGAAGGTTTTAATGTTATAAAACTAGAAAATCTAGATAAAGATATTTTAAATTACTCCAGAGAGGTTAACAGCACATTTATTCAATTACACTTTTGTTTATCAGAAATAGGTAAACTGCATTTTGGACCACATTATAGTATTGAGGTAAAAAAGGAAAACTCTTTATTGCTGTATAATCCCAATCAGAATTTACCCATAAGCTTGAGTCTGGAACCAAAATCTAAGTATCTCATATTTATCGTGTCCATAAAAGTATTTCACACATTCTTTTCGCAGGTAGCAGAACTCATTCATTTTTTGGATGAAGAAAACATTGACAAGAAATACTATTTAGACAAACCTCTTACACCATCAGAAGTCTTGGTGTTAAACCAGCTGTTTAAAAACCAAAACACAAACTCATTAGACGAATTATATTCAAGAGGTAAAGTATACGAGTTATTAAGCCTTTACTTTAATAAAAACAACGGCAATAATCAAGCTTGTCCTTTTCTAGATGATGAGGAGAACGTTGAAAAGATCAAAAAGGCAAAACAAATTATTATAGACAATATTTCAGAACCACCTTCGTTGCAGGAATTAGCAGGCACTATTGGTTTATCACTTTCTAAACTTAAAGAAGGATTTAAGGTTATTTATGGTGAATCGGTATTCAATTTTCTATTAGATTATAAACTGGAATATGCTCGAAAAATGTTGCTTTCTAAAAAATATAATGTTTCTGAAATTAGCCTTAGAGTAGGTTATAGTACATCAAGCCATTTTATTGCAGCTTTTAAGAAAAAGTATGGAACAACACCTAAGCAGTATATAATGAGTTTGACTTAAATTGTATTGGATTCTTCAGAAGTATTTTCAGAATCGTTCTCTTCAGAATTTAAGAGTATTGGCATAATCATAGGAGCTAATGCTTCTATAGGTTTGTAAAGTACAGAGCTTTCAGTGTCTTCTTCAGAAACAAAAGGAATCGTTTTATTTAATTTAGAAAAGATCATTAAAACGACACTTAAAATTAAGGCAATTTTCAAACCACCAAAAACAGCTCCAAGGAGTTTATTTAAGAATCCAAGAGCAGCAAAATCGGCAAGTTTTGTTAGTGCTTTTCCAGCTAGAGAAATTGCTAATACTATTATTACAAATGTTATAGCAAAAGCGGTAATGTTAATGGTTTTTTCGTTCCAATCTACATGTTCCATTAAAAAATCTGCAGCAAAATTACTAAAATGAATGGCACCAAAAATTCCTGCAATTAAAGCTACAAGAGAGGCAACCTCTACAAACAATCCTTTCATTAATCCTCTAACAACTCCAAATAAGATTAATGCACCTAAAATAATGTCAATTACTGCCATAAAACTTAAGTTTAAACAAATATAGTTAATAAAGCATTTTAAATTCTCATGTTTTTAAATAGACTTTTACTCAATGAGACAAACAGGTTTCTTAACTTTGAACTTTTAAAACATGAAATTATTATATGTCCAGAGATGAATTATTAAAAGAACGATGGAATTCTATTGTAGAAAAACTATCTAAACAATTTGCAGATGGTGATACATTAGATTTGGACGCCATTATCTACTTAATTGGTTTACAAGAGCTAGGGCAAATCCATAGAAAGTTTAAAAAAGACGATAAAATTAACCTAATGCATATAGCCATTTGTAGATTATTAGAACCTTATGGATATTATGAGTTTGATTATATAGATGACGATGGTTGGCCACACTACAAGGTTTTAGAGACATTACCCAACCTTAAAGCAGGCGAACAGAGTGTTTTAATGAAAGAAGCCATTGTAAACTATTTTCTGGAAGCAGAGTTTATAAAATAAGAATTGTTAAATTTGCCCTTTGAATTTTTTGAGTAGCTATTATGATAGACAAGATTAAAGAATTAATTAGCGAAGTAGAAGCATTTAATGCACAGTCTAAAGA
>JABDPN010000170.1 GCA_013042715.1 Flavobacteriaceae bacterium
GCTTCAAGGATTCTTTTCTTCTTTAATTCTTCAGCCTTTTTTCTCTTCTCAAGTATTTCTTTTTTTCTATCATCTAAAGCCTTTTTTCTAGCTTCTCTATCTGATAACTTTTTCTTTGCAGCTTCAACTTTTGAATTTTCTTTTTGAGTTTCAGTTTTAGCATCACCTTCTTTTTTAGATTCCGCATTTTCTTCTACTTTACTCTCGTTTTCTTCCTTAACATCGCCAGATTTATCTTCTCTTGCTTTAGCACGTTCTTCTAGAGTTTTCTTTCTTTTTTCTTCCTGTGCTCTTTTTCTAGCTTCTCTAGCTTCAAGTTGTTTTTGTCTTCTTGCTTCAAGTTCTGCTGCTCTTGTTGCCTTTTTATCGTTTAATGCTTTTTCTCTAGCTTCAGCTTCTGTGTTAATTTCAGGAACAATTTCTTCTTCTTCAGCTGCTTTTCGCTCTCTTCTATTTGTAGCTTGTCTTCTGTTGGATGATCGCGTTATAGAACGTAAAACCTGTTCACTTATATCATATCTTGTGTCTGAATAAAGCATAACAACATCTGCAGATTTATCGAAAATAAAATCGTATTTTCTATTAGAAGCAATTTCTTGTACTGCGGCAAAAATTTGATCTTGAACAGGCTGCATTAATTGTTTCTTCTGAATCATTAAATCACCATTTGGTCCAAATCGTTTTTGTTGGTAATCTAAAATTTCCTGTTCTTCTATCTGGATATCTTCTTCACGCTCTTCTATAAGTTCTTTGGTCAACAAAACACTTTCGTTGCTAAGCTGAATTTTTTTCTGCTCAACATCGTTTAGACGTTGTTCTATTTCGGCCTGCCATTGCTTTACTTTCTCGTCTAACTGAGTAGTTGCTTGTTGATATTCTGGAACATTTTCAAGAATATATTCTGTATCTATATAACCTATTCTCACACTGCGTTGTGCAAAAGATGAATAACCTAATAAAAAAGTTAACGTCATTAAAAAAAGAACTTTTGTTTTCATCCGTAAGGTTTCTAAATTTATTTTTCTCATTGTATAAATTCTTTATTATTTAACGGAGAATAAGCAACGATTCCCCCTATTGAGTTAATATTTATCAAATTAACGAAATAAATTCTTAAAAATTTTAACTCAAGTATTAAATCGTTAATATCATTAAAGAAAATATCGTGCCAAACTTTAAAACTGTTGACCAATAATAAAGTGGGTTTCCCAACCATTTTTAACTGTTTCTCCTGGAAGTGCATCAAACCCATGACCAAAATCTATTCCAAGTAAGCCAAAGGCAGGCATAAATAAACGTATTCCTAATCCTGCAGATCGTTTTAAGTTAAATGGATTAAAGTCTCTATAATTATCAAATGAATTACCACCTTCAAAAAAGGCTAATCCATAAATTTTGGCTTGTGCACCAAGTGATATAGGGTATCTTAATTCTAAAGAAAATTTGTTGTAAATAGTGCCTCCATCCTGTGACGATAGCGATTGATTAGGATAACCTCTTAGCTGTATAACTTCTCTGCCATCAAGGGCAAAATTACCTAATCCATCTCCTCCAACAAAAAAGCGTTCGAATGGAATAACTCCTCTATCCTGATTGTATGCTCCTAAGAATCCAAATTCTAGTTTTGGTCTAAGTACTAAATCGCCTATTAGTTTTGTATACCATTCACCACTAAATTTAATCTTATAGAATTCCAACCAATTAAAACGTTCTTGATCTATTTCTGAGATTCTTTCTGAAGATTCAGCATCAGTTGGATCATCCTGAAGATTTTGTTCCATTTGATCTCGTTCATCTTTTAAAGCTTTATAGTCCACTCCATTAAATGCAGAATATGGTAAACTAAGTTTTGCACTTACTGTAAAATTAGATCCTGAAGTAGGGTAAATTGGATCTACAGCTGTATTATTTCTACTTAAACCAATTGTATAAGAAAGGTTCTTTGATGATCCATTACCGAATGTGAATAAACCAGTGTTATAATTTTGAAGGTCAAAATGTTGAAAACCTATTGATTGTGATAAGGTAAAATAATCATCTGGAACAGAAAGTCTTTTTGCTAGTCCTACAGAAAGGCCTGTAATGTTAAATCGTCTGCTTTTATCAGCATTTCTTGTTATTGGGTTATATAAAAACTGTTTTGTATGTGATAGAGAAGTAGTGAATCTTACAGGTTTTTTACCTCCTAACCAAGGTTCTGAAAAAGAGAAACTATAGGTTTGGAAAAATCTACTTGCTTGTAAACGTAATGAGAGGGATTGACCATCACCCATTGGAATAGGTTTGTAAGCTTCTTTTTTAAAGATATCTTTTATTGCAAAATTATTGAAAGATAATCCTAGAGTACCAATAAATCCACCACCACCATAACCACCTTGTAACTCAATTTGACTAGAACCTTTTTCAACAACAGTATAATTAATATCTAAGGTACCATCTGTAGGGTTTACATTTTCAAATTCTGGTGATAATTGTTGAGCATCAAAGAAACCAAGTTGTCCAAGCTCACGAATTGTTCTAACAACATTAGATTTGTTATACAACTGTCCTGGACGCGTTCTAAGTTCTCTATATATTACATGGTCGTTTGTCCTCTCGTTTCCAGTTACTCTTATGTTGTTAAAGTATGCAGGTTTACCTTCGGTAACTCTAATTTCTAAATCAATTACATTTCCATCTGCACTAACTTCAACAGGAGTTATTGATGAAAATAAATAACCACTATTTTGGTAAAGGTTTGTCAGGTCGTTCGCATCTGGATCATCAGTGTCTGCAATACGTTTTTCTAGTTCAACACCATTGTAAGTGTCACCTTCTTTAATTTTTAACACATTAAATAATTGTGCATCTGAATAAATGGTATTACCTAAGAAGTTAATTTCTCCAAATGTGTATTTTTCACCTTCTTCAACATTTATATCTAGGTTAATGGTATTGTCGTCATTTTTCACAAAAGATTCTGATACAATTCTAGCATCTCTGTAACCTCTTTCTTTATAATAATCTACTACAGTAATTAAATCTTCTTTATAATCTGCTTCAATATATTTTGAACGCTTTAATATTCTTATTGGGTTTTTTTGCTTCGTATTTTTCATGGCTTTACGAAGCTTTTTAGAATTAATTTTCTCGTTACCATTAAAGTTTATACTCTTAACTTTTATTTTCTGTCCTTTATCAACATCAAGAATCATATCAACTCTTCTCTTTTTAATAGAGTCTATAACTTCTGCTGTATTTATAGTAACTTTAGAATTAAGAAATCCCTTTTTTCTATATTTGTTTTCAAGATAGTTCTTTGTTGTTGTAATTAAGTTTTCTGTAACCTTAACACCTTTTTGAAGGCTATTTTCTTTTATAGTTTCTTCAATTTTAGCTTTTTTAAGCCCATTAACTTTTACTTCGTTAAGTTCTGGTAAGTCAACTAAATGAATTTCTAAGTAAACTTTATCACCTTCTACTTTGTTTATAAATAAATCGATACTGCTAAAGAGATTAGAACCCCAAAGCTTTTTAATAGCATTACTTGTTTTTTCACCAGGAATAAATATTTCTTGCCCTTTTCTTAAACCAGAATATGTAACAACAGTTTGGTCACTAAAGTTAGAATCTCCAGAAATAGTTATTTCTTCAATAGTGTATTTTTTACCCTTTTGAAATTGATCGTCTTGCGCTGTAAGCGAAAGGTTAGTTAAAACTATAACAGCAATTAAAAACTGTTTTGTATTTATGATTAGTTTTTTAAGACTAATTAAGTTGTTCACTTGTTTTTCCAAATCGTCTTTCTCGTTTTTGATAATTTACTATTGCTTGGTACAGATCTTCTTTTGTGAAGTCTGGCCATAACACATTTGTAAAATACAATTCTGCATAAGCAATTTGCCAAAGAAGAAAATTACTTATACGTTGTTCGCCGCTTGTTCTAATTAATAAATCTACGTCAGGTAAATTTTGAGTGTAAAGATGCTCATTTATTACCGATTCATCAATTTTTTCTTTTGAAATTATGTTATTTTTAACTTTATCACTTATTTCTTTTACAACAGAAACTAACTCTTCCCTTGAGCCATAGCTTAAGGCTAAAGTTAAAACAAGTCTATTATTGGTTTTTGTTTTTTCTATTACCTCATTTAATTCTATTAGAACTTTATTTGGTAATGCATCCATGTTCCCAATAGCATTTAATTTAATGTTGTTTTTTTGAAGTGTTTCAATTTCTTTTCTTAAAGATTTAATTAATAACTTCATAAGTGTTTGCACCTCTAGCTTTGGTCTATTCCAATTTTCTGTGGAAAATGCATAAAGTGTCATGTGACTAACACCAAGTTCTGCTGCAGCTTCAACAGTTCTGCTAACAGATTTTGTTCCGTTTTCATGTCCAAACATTCTTAGTCTACCTCGCTTTTTAGCCCAACGACCGTTACCATCCATTATTATTGCAATATGATTTGGTAAACGTGAAGTGTTTATTTGTTCTTTAAAACTCATTATTAAAATTTACAGTAGCAAGCGTTTCTACCAAAGGTATAAGTTAAGGTTAATCCTGAAAAAACATACCAATCGTTATTATTTAAATTTCCAAACCCATATCTTGGAATAATATCTTTGTTGTCTGGCACACTGCCATCTATTTCATCACTAAACGTGTAACGTGCTCCAATCTCTACTGCTAAAATTAATTTTGGAGAAACAGTAGTTTTGTAACCCAAAACAATAGGTATTCCATATGCCCAACTGTTAGTGTCTTCATTAAATAGTTGGTTATTTCTAAACGAATAGTTGCCGTGATTTAAAACAGTAATTCCTGAATACAAATAAGGTGTATTTATTCTTTCACCATAATGTAAATTAAATTCCCAAAACGTAAATTCCATTCCTGCAGAGAGTTCTATAACACCATTATTTTCGTAAGTGTAATTTCGTTGTTTGCGTCTTGGATCATCAGACTTACTGTCCTGTGCTTTAAAGTTTGTGTATATAGCAGAAAATCGCCATGAATGTCTTGGACTTCTATTCCATTTCATAATACCTCCAAATGCTGCTTGATTAGGGGCAATATAGCTTGTAGAACCAACATCTCCAATAAGATTACTTCCACCAGCAAAAACACCAACTTCAAAAATTTGAGCTTTTGCTATTTGGAATGATAAAATGCATAATAGTAAAATAGTTAGCTGCTTCATATTGCTTCAAAAGTTTGCAAATATACTAAATAAGATTAGCCTATTATAATTTGTTGTTTACTAATAATGTAAAACACTTTATAGCTTATTTTATTGCTTAATTTCTCTTATCTTCTCCCCAAAGTAGTTTTTTTCGAAGTGTTTTTAAGAAACTTTCGCTCTCAAGCTCAATCATGCTAATTTTAAAATCAGCTTTTTTTATTATAATAGTAGTGTTGTTAGGAAGTGAAGCAATCCTGGAATCTAGGGATACTAAATAGTTATCTTCCCTACCACTTACTTTTAGTTTAATTTCAGTATCATCTGGAATTACTAATGGTCTTGCGTTTAAATTATGTGGTGCAATTGGAGTAAGTACAAAATTATTTGATTCAGGAATAATAACAGGCCCACCACAGCTTAATGAGTAACCTGTAGATCCTGTAGGTGTAGAAATTATTAATCCATCAGCCCAATACGAAGTAAGATACTCTTCATTTAAATGTGTTTCTACAGTAATCATAGAAGTGGTGTTCTTTCTACTTACAGCAATTTCGTTAAGAGCAAAATTTAATTTTTTTAATGTTATATTCTCTGGAGAAGTTTCAATAGTTAATAGATTTCTTTGTGATACTTTATAATTGCCTTTAATTAATTGGTCTATAGCATCTTCAATAGTTTCTTTTTGGATGGTTGCTAAAAAACCAAGACGTCCAGAATTGATTCCAACAATAGGAATATTTAAGTCTTTTACAAAAGTAATTGCTCTTAATATGGTTCCATCTCCACCTATACTAATTAGTAAATCAAAAGAGTCATCTAAAACTTTAAAAGTTTTGTATTTATCAGGATTTACTTCTGGATGCTCTTTTAAAATGACTTTATAGAAATTAGATTCAATATAATATGGAATAGCTCTATTATTTAAAGTATCAAGTAAACTGTCTATATAAATTAATGAGTCTTTGTGATAAAACTGACCAAAAATTGCAATTTTCATACTTACATATTTAAGTATTTATTTAAATAATCAGAGCGCTCTTTTAAATCTTCTAAAAACGAATCGTCTTCATGACCAGAAACAATATTATAGCTATACCTTCTAAAGC
>JABDPN010000171.1 GCA_013042715.1 Flavobacteriaceae bacterium
AAACCTTTTTAGATAAGGGAAATGTCAACTTTCCTGAAGAAGTGCTTTTAGGAAAAGCTTTAGGTGCTGTTTATAGAACTCCAAAACCTACAGAGCTTAAGATAGAATTACCGAAAGTGAATCAAGATGAGATTAGAATTATTATTGATTCTTCTGATAATGGTTATTTAAATCCTGAAATTGCATTTTCATTATTAGAAGCTTCAGGAATTAGTGTTGTTAAGGAAGTTATTACGTCTTCAGTTGATGAGATGCTTTCTAAAATTGAACACTTTAAGTATCCTTTGGTTATGAAAGTAGTTGGTCCTCTGCATAAATCTGATGTACATGGTGTTTTGCTTAATGTACGTTCTAAGGAAGAAGTTCGCTTTAACTTTGATAAGCTAATGGCAATTGAAGGATCTATAGATGTCATGGTACAGGAAATGCTATCTGGTTTAGAATTGTTTATTGGTGTTAAAAAAGAACCTCATTTTAAACATACCATTTTATGTGGTTTAGGTGGCGTTTACATAGAAGTGTTAAAAGATGTTGCTGCAGGCTTAAGTCCAATTTCAAAAAATGAAGCTAAAAACATGATTGCTTCTTTAAAAGGTTATAAAATCATAAAAGGAGCTAGAGGGCAAGAAGGTGTAGATGAAACAACTTTTGTTGAGGTAATTCAACGCTTATCAGCTTTAGTAGAAATTGCTCCAGAAATAATAGAGATGGATATCAATCCATTAATAGGAACTCAAAAGCATATTACAGCTGTAGATGCTAGAATACGAATTAAAAAATAAGTGTAGAATTAACCACCAATAGCAATCATACTTCTGTTTTTACCATGCAATTCTGGTGATTCCAATTTTTCTAAAGTATCCATTCCGCCTCTTACTTTAAACTTAGATTGTATAGTTTTTTTAATAATTGGTGTAATGTCTTTTCCTGCTCTTAATGGTGTTAATAGATCTGATTCTGTAGCAGAAAACAAGCAGTTTTTTATGTGTCCATTGGCCGTTAAACGAATACGATTACAGGAATCACAAAACGGATTGGTGATAGAGCTTATTATACCAAATGAACCTTTATAACCATCAATTTTATAGTTTTTTGTGGTATCATTCTTAGCATCTTGAAGTCTAATAATTTGTTCTGGCAGAAATTCAGAATTTACTTTTTCCATAACTTCTGCATAAGACATCATTTTTGATTTGTCCCATTTGTTACCATCAAAAGGCATAAACTCAATAAATCGTACTGAAATATCATGCTTTTTAGTGAAGTTTATAAAATCTATTATTTCGTCGCCATTAAAATCCTTAATTAAAACTGCATTTATTTTTACATTAAAACCTTCATTAATAAGTAATAATAAGTTATTGTATACTTTTTCGAAGTTATTACGACGTGTAATTGTGTTAAACTTTTCAGCTTGAAGTGAGTCTAAACTTACATTTAGGTTTTTAATATTACAGTCTTTTAAAACATCTAAAAACTTATCTACAACAACAGCATTTGTAGTCATAGATAATTCAACAGGTAGTGTTGCTAGTTGTTTTAAGATAATGTCAACATCTCTCCTTACTAGTGGTTCTCCACCTGTTAATCGTATTTTGGTAACACCATGCTCTGCAAAGGTTCTTGCAATGGTATATATTTCATCAAAATTCATAATGTGTGAACGTGGTGAAAGCTTAATACCTTCTGCAGGCATGCAATATGTGCATCTTAAATTACAAAGCTCAGTAAGAGACAAACGCAAATACGAATGTGTTCTTCCAAAGGAGTCTTTTAATATATTATTTTCTTTTTTCATTAATCGTGTCTTGCACCTTTTAAAATTCCAAATATGTGTAAAACTGAAGGGAATATAGCATCCATAGATTCTTTAGCTCCATTTGTAGAGCCTGGGAGTGCTAATATTAGCGTTTGATTTAAAGTTCCAGCTACACTTCTGGATAGCATGGAATAAGGCGTTCTGTTTTGGCCATAATTTCTAATGGCTTCTTCAATTCCAGGAATATGTCTATCGATAATATCTTCTAGCGCTTCTGGTGTAACATCACGAGGCGATAAGCCAGTTCCTCCAGTGAAAATTATAAGATCAGAACCTTCATTCTCATAATTTTTTACTTTATTTTGAATGACATCTTTTTCGTCTGGAATTATGATGTAATCTAATATTTCGACATTTGAAGCCTTAAGTTTTTCAATAATAGCTTTTCCGGCTATGTCTTCTTTTTCACCTTTGGAAATTGTGTCTGAACACACAATAACTGTAGCCTTTAATTGATCTCTAAAACGGTTTTTAAAACTTGTTTTCCCCCCTTTTTTCTTCAGTAGTTTAATGTTGTTAATTTCGACACCTTTATCTATAGGTTTCAACATATCGTACATATTAAGTGCAACGACACTAGCACCATGCATTGCTTCAACTTCAACTCCAGTTTTATAAATAGTTTTAATGGTGCATAAAACTGTGATTTCTAAACCGTTTATCTCGTATTCAATTCCTGTAAATTCTATTGGAAGTGGATGACAATCTGGAAGTAAATCTGGTGTTTTTTTAACACCTAAAAGTCCAGCAGCTTTACTCATTTCAAAAACATTTCCTTTAGGAACAGTATTGTTTTTAATAGCCTCAATAGTTTCTTGCTTGCTAACTTTTACAATGGCTTGTGCAGTTGCAATTCTTAATGTATTGGATTTGTGTGTGATGTCTACCATAATTCTAACTATTTACTTTCCATTGATGTGTATTGTCATCAAAAAGTTCTTTCCCAAAAACAGGAACATGCGCTTTAATTTCTTCAACCACATATTCTAAAGCTTTAAAAACTTCTTTTCGTCTTGGAGAAGACACGAAAACAAACAAGCAAATTTCTCCAACATTCACTGTTCCAATGCTATGATAAATATGCATGCATGTTAAGTTGAATTTCTCGAAAGTTGCTTCTCTAATATCATGAAATTTCTGATTAGCCATTTCATTATATGCAGTGTATTCTATAGCCTTAATAGTTTTACCATCAATCTTATCTGATCGTACTTGTCCTAGAAAAATATTATGTGCACCAATACTTGTTTTGATTTGGTGTTTTGTAATAGAATTTGCAATAAATTCCGAAGAAATTGCACCTTCTCTAAATACGTTTTTGGGTTTATTATTTGTCATCTGTTTCTTCTATTTTAAAATTATAATTCACTATTCCACCTTCAAGATTGAAACAATTATTGAAGTTTTGCTGCTTAAGAAACTCTACAACTTTCAAACTTCTTATTCCATGTTGACACATAATAACTGTATTCTTATTTTTATCAATTTTAGACATGTTTTCTGAAAATTGACTTAAAGGAATTTGTAAATAGTTTTTAATATTGATTTTTGGTTGCTCATGAAATTCTCTTACATCTAAAAACACTACATTTTCAAGATTTAAGGCATATTCTAGTGAGATATTTTTCATTCTTTTTTTACAATTTGATGGATTAGAATCTACTAATGCTTCAATTTTGTATTTTGTTTTATTGATATTAAGTGTTGCCGTTTGATTGGTTTTAGCATTAAAACAAAACAGTTTTCCTGCAAGTACATCTTTAAATTCTATAATAATTTTTAAAACCTCATTGGCTTGCATGGTTCCAATAATACCTGGTAAAACACCTAATACACCAATTTCAGAACAGTTTGCAATAGAATTTGCTTTGGGTTTATTTGGGAATAGACATCTATAAGTTGCAGAATCTTGATAATTAAATACAGCTACTTGACCTTCAAACTTATAAATGGCTCCATAAACTACAGGTTTGTTTGTTAATACTGCAGCATCATTAATTAAATAACGCGTATCAAAGTTGTCTGTACCATCAACAATTATTTCATAGTCTCCAAATAATTTAATAGCGTTTTCGGAAGTTAGTGTTTCAGGATATGCTTTGATTTTTATAGTAGGATTAAGGTCTTCTAAGCGTTGTTTTGCAGCAATTGCTTTGTTTTTGCCTAATGAAGACGTCCCAAATAGTATTTGACGTTGTAGGTTTGATTCTTCAACGACATCAAAATCAATAATGCCCAAAGTTCCAACTCCTGCTGCAGCCAAATACTGTAAAACAGGACAACCTAATCCACCAGCTCCAACTACTAAAACTTTAGCTTGTGTAATTTTGTTTTGACCTTCTTGACCAATTTCTGATAAAATAATATGTCTGCTGTATCTATCCATAATTTATCCTCCAGAAAAAGGAGGTAATAAAGCTATTTCGGTTTGATTAATTGGTACTGATTTATCTACTATAGTATTATTTTGAGCCACTTGAAAATTCTTGGTTTCTAATTCTGGATATTTAGAAATTAAGAATTCGAGTAAAGCACTTATAGTTTTTGCTGAAGTATTTATTACTTCTTCAGCGCAACCAGTAACTTCAACTAACAAACCAAAATATTTAATTGTTATTTGCATGTTTTTAGAGTTTCAAATTCTTCTTTAGTATTAATGTTCTGAACGTGATTATCAAGATTACTATTAATTTTAATAGCATTTGTTTTAAGTGATTTTAAAACAACTCTTACACGTCTTTCATCGTCGTTTAAAAACTTATAAAAAGTATCTCTACATGATTTTTTATAAAGCGCAATTAAAGGCATTGTTTTGCCTTTACTTTCAATCTGATTAACATCTGCAGAAAAATCAGCATTATGAATTAATGTTGAAACAATCTCTTTAGAAATTAATGGAATATCACAACTCAATACCAAAACATCTTCATGTTTAGCATAAAATAATCCAGAGTGCAGACCTCCAAGTGGGCCAGAATCTTTGATGAAATCTTCTTCCCTTCTTAAATTAAAAGCATCATGTTCTAGATTATCACTTATTATTGTGATATCAACCACAAAAGATTTCATCACTGATATAACATGCTCCATAAAAGTTTTATCATCCAGTCTTAAAGATGCTTTATCTATCCCCATTCTAGAACTTTTTCCACCTGATAGAATAATTCCTGATATGTTTTTTGGTTGAGTCATGTTACACGAAAATTAGTTTTATACTCGCTATTATTAATACTATAGCAAGCAAGTATCTTAATGATTTATTGTTATACTTTTTACTGCCATAATAACTTCCAATAAATCCACCTACAAATGCTATTGCAGCCAAAAGAAATGTTGCTTTTGTAATAACAACTCCACTACTTACTTGCCCAACTAAGGCAGCAGCTGAATTCACCCAAATAAACAATGCAGATACAGCAGCAGCTTCTTTCATTTTTCCCCAGTGCAAGAGCAATATAATAGGTGTTAGAATTATTCCTCCTCCAATTCCTATTAAACCGGAAAAGAAACCAATAATACTGCCAACAATAAGTCCTTGCCAAATTTTCATAGGTTTTATAGTATTAGTCTCTTTACCAAAAGCATCTAACATTTTAATAATGGCAAAAATGAGTAGAATACCTAAAATCTTTTTGTAAATAGTAGCGTCAACTTCAATTAAACCTCCAAGAAATGCTAGAGGAATAGATGCTAAGGAAAAATATAAAAACAGCTTTTTATTGAAATGCCCAGCTTTATAATAATGATAAAAAGCAATACCAGACACAAAAATATTTAGCAATAAAGATGTTGGTTTCATGACTTCAGGAGCAAAAGAAAATAATGCCATTAGCGCTAGGTAACCACTTGCTCCACCATGTCCAACACTAGAGTATAGATAAGCAACTATTGGAAGAATTGCCATAAAAAGCCATATATATTCAATATCAAAGAGCATCATAAATCCAATTCTTTAAGTTGATGATCTAAAAACTTCCAACAACTGCTATTAATATTGTTATAAACTTGAATAAGTTTTTTCCCATGATTGGTTATTATAGTTCCACCTCCACCTTTTCCGCCAATAGTTTTAGATACAACTGGCTTTTTTGCTGATTTGTTAATAGAGTCAACTAAATTCCAAGCCTTGTTGTAAGACATATCCATGGACTTAGCAGCTTTTGATAAGGAACCTAATTTATCTATAGCTTTTAAAAGTTTAATTCTGCCTTCTCCTAGTAATACATGACCATTAGTTTCAATCCAAATTCTGCTTTTTATTTTGTAATCCATAGCTTAAGATTGAGGTATTAAAATAACTTCTGCAAGTGCATTTTTATTGATTTCAGAAACTTCAGAAGGAACATAAACAAAAGCATTAGCAGTTGCAAACGTGTTTAGCATTGAAGATGCTTGACTTGAGTGAATATGTACAAAACCAT
>JABDPN010000174.1 GCA_013042715.1 Flavobacteriaceae bacterium
CCAAATCCTCCATTCTGGTTTTATCACCCAAAATACTGCCTTTGGTTAAAGAACTACTTGGGTCTACTGCAAGAACGGCAACTTTTTTACCTAGACTAGTAAGATGTTTTCCTATAGACTCTATAAAAGTACTTTTCCCAACTCCAGGTACTCCTGTAATTCCAATGCGTAAAGAGTTATTGGCCTTAGGTAAACACGCTTTTAGTATGTAATTTGCTTTTTCGAGATGTGCTGTATTTTTACTCTCAACCAAAGTAATCGCTCTACTTAATGCTGTAATATTTTTATTAAAAATGCCTTGTACAAGTTCGTCTGCTGTAGGCTGCGATTTTCTATTTATTTTAATTTTATTTATAGCAATATCATCGGTAATTTCAGGAGGAGAAATTCCATCATTTTCTTTAAGTGCCGATTTATGTTTTTTAGATGCTTCCAAATTCTACTTCAAAGGAACTACAATTTTTGTAGTATCCCAAGCCATTGTTAAAGATAAGTTATCTGTAGAATTATCAAAGGCAATTGTAAATTGTTCCACTGGATTTTGTAATTCAATAATTGGGATTTCAACATAAAGGACATCAAACTCAGGTAAGCGCATGGGTTCCATAGCTTCATTTACACCCCAAGGATATTGTTTAGAATTAAATATAACGTGCCAAGTATGTTCACCTGGAATAGTCCAAAGTGTATATTTTCCAGCATTTAAACTATTCCCTAAAATATTTAAAGGTTTATTGGTTTTAAAAGTTGTGGCTTCGTTTGCTCCTGTTCGCCAAACTTTATTATAGGCTACCAGAGCTCCAAAAATATCTCGTTCTCGTTTAGAGGGTCTGTTGTAAAAAACTTCTAATTCTAAATCGTTAAGTTTAAACTCTACGGTGTCCTTTGGACTTAAAGGTTTTGAAAAAATACCACCATTAGTGTAGGAGTATACAAAAAGTCCAAAAGCAACGACAGCAAGTATAAGCACGATCCATTTTAAAAATCTATTCATAGTTTTGTAATGTGTTACAAAGATAAATATTAAGAAAATCTATTTTTTTTAAATAAACGTTAATTTGTGTTATAATCTTTCAAAAAATCGAAAAAAGAATTAACTTTTTGCAACATCTACTTTTTTATGTCGTCTTTAAAATGATTACTAACCAAAAAATCAATAGTTAATTGCTTACAGCAGATCTAATAGAAGCATGTAAACGAAACAGTCGAGTAGCACAGCTAAAACTGTATAATCAGTATTGCGATGGTATGTATGTTGTAGCAAAACGCTTTGTAAAAGATAGTTTCCAAGCAGAAGATGTAGTACAAGAAGCATTTATAAAAGCTTTTTCAAAATTACATCAATACAAAGCTGAAGTAACTTTTGGTTCTTGGTTAAAACGTATCGTTATTAATAAGAGTATAGATTTACTTAAATCTAAAAAGCAAATTATGCAAGATTTAGATGAGGTGCACCTAAAAGTAGTCGATATCTCTTATGAAGGCGAATGGTTGGTAGACGATGCAATTACATTGGAAGATGTAAAGCAATCAATTTCAAATTTACCTGAAAAGTATAAATATGTAGTGATGCTATTCTTAATTGAAGGTTACGATCATCAAGAAATATCTCAAATATTAAATATTTCTGAAGTAGCATCAAGAACACAATTATCCAGAGGTAAAGTAAAATTAAGAGAAGTTTTAAAACACAAAAGAAATGGCACAAGATATTAGAAAGATGTTCGAAAACGAAAGAAATCTATCAAAGGATAAAATGCCTAAAGACCATGAATCCAGATTTCTTGAAAAATTAGAAAATCAGTTACCAAATTATAGAACTAAAACTAAATATTCATTTCTAAATATTGCAGCTAGTGTAGTTCTATTATTAGGACTAGGTTATTTATCGTATACATTTTTAATACATCCACAAAAAGATAATAGTGAAGGTACAGAAGTGGTTTCAACCAAATCAATTGGAGAAATATCTCCTCAATTAAAAAAGGTTGAAGATTACTATTTGGCTAATATCAACATGGAATTATCTCAATTAAAATACAGCCCAGAAAGTAAAGAATTATTTGATGGTTACGTAGAACGTATGGATGATTTAAGTAAAGAATACGACAAACTTACAGAAGAGTTAATTAATTCTGGACCTAACGAAATCACTGTTACAGCTTTAATAGACAATCTTAAATTACGATTGAATTTGCTTTATCGTTTAAAAGAAAAGTTAAATGAATTAAATAACGAACCTACTTTTATTGAAAGTCAAGGTTAAAAAACAATCAAAAAATGATCAAGTATAGAATAATAACACTAGTCTATTTATTTTGTTTTGTTGGTATAGTAAATGCACAACAGAAAGTTAAAAAACTTTCTCATACCATAGAAACTAATAAAGATGTTACAATCGATCTAAACACAAGCCATACAAATATTATAATAGATACATGGAATAAAGGATATGTTGAAGTGGAGGCTTATGTAGAAAGTAATGAACTTAGCAAGGAAGAATTAAATGAAGTTTTAAAGAACTGGTCTGTTAATGTAGATGGTTCAATGCAAAATGTAGCTATTAGAACTGGAGATAACTTTAACCATAATTTCAATTGGGATTTCGAT
>JABDPN010000176.1 GCA_013042715.1 Flavobacteriaceae bacterium
TTGGTTATCTATTTTAAGTTTTGCATTAAAGAAATCTGGACCAGAATTTAAATTGTGAAGTCCAACAGACAGTATTTCTAAATTTTGTTTACTTGATGTTGTTAAATTAAAAAGCTGAAACTTTTTATGTTTCCAGATGTAATGTAGAAAATCTTCCTTCATCTTAGTTAATTAAATTTAATCTAAAAAAAATTGATTGAAATAAGAATTACTCATCTTAAAATTAACTTTATTTAACAACTATTTTAAGTTTAATTCAATTACTTTATAACTTCAACTAAAAAAATTAAATTAATGAAGTTTACTACAAAATTAATAATTGTAATTACAACAATACTTTTTAATTATCAAGTATCCATAGCACAAGATAATGCACTTACTGAAGAATACAAAGAACAAGCAATTATCAAACTTTCACAATTAATGAATGACTTTTATGTGTTTCCTGATGTTGCAAAAGCAACTGAAGAGCACTTATTAAGACAATTTAATGAAGGCTATTTCAATCAATTTAAAGATGATGAATCTTTTGCAGCTGCATTAACAGAGTCTGTTCAATCTGTAAATAACGATAAACATATGCGAATTAGAAAAAACAGACCATATGTTGCGCTAGATAATTCACCAGAAAGAAAAATAGAAGAACAGATAGACCAAATTAATAGATCTAAATGGTATAATTATGGGTTTGTTGAAGTAAAGGTTTTAAAAGGTAATGTTGGTTATTTAGACTTAAGAGGTTTTGCTGGATTAGAAGGTGGAAAACCAATTGCTGATGCTTATATGAAGTTAATGGCTAATACTGATGCTATTATTATAGATTTGAGTAAAAATGGTGGTGGAAGTCCAGAAATGGTACAATATTTATGCAGTTATTTCTTTGACAATAAAGTACACCTTAACAGTCTATATTATAGAGAAGGTGATAAAACCATTGAATTTTGGACATTAGACGAAGTTGGTGGTACCAAAATGCCAGATTTACCTCTATTCGTAATTACTAGTGATAGAACATTTTCTGGAGCTGAAGAATTTTCATATAATATGCAAACTCAAAAAAGAGCGACATTAGTAGGTCAAACTTCTGGTGGTGGTGCAAATCCTGGTGGCACAATGGGAATTAATGAAAACTTGTATGTTTTTATTCCAACTGGAAAAGCAATAAATCCAATAACAAAAACTAACTGGGAAGGTGTTGGTGTTATTCCAGAGATTAAAACAGAATTAGAAGACACTTTTGATAAAACCTATGAATTAGCAATGGAAGCTGCTAAAACCTATAGAGAAAAAACAAAAGAGAAATTAAGTATTATATATTTAAGCTTGCATAGTAGTTTGGATCAATATGTACCTAAAAAATCTGAAGAAGCTATTTTAAAAGGATTAAAAAAATGTAAAGAAGCTAAGCTATTTGAGGAATGGAATATAAATGCTCTTGGTTATGAATATCTAATGGAACATAATAAACCAAAAATTGCCCAGTCAATATTTAGAGCCAATACAATCCTTCATCCAAACTCGGCTAATGTGTTTGATAGTTACGCTGAATCTTTAATGATGAATGGCGACTTAGAGTCATCGCTTAAAAACTATAAAAAAGCAGTAGAAATTGCAATTAAAAATGAGGATAGAGATGTTGAATTATTTAAGAAAAATTTAGAAAAAATTAAGCGTAAAATAAAAAACTAAAAAACAGCGCTATCAAGTCATTAAACTCATTTGGATTAATCCAAATAACCCATTTCTTTCATCCAATCGTCGTTAAACATTTTCCCAACGTAACGACTGCCATGGTCATGGAATAAAACTACTACGACATCGTCTTTAGTGAAGTGTTCTTTTAATTGTAATAACCCTTTAATTGCAGATCCTGCAGAATTACCTAAAAACATGCCTTCTTCTTTAGCTAATCTTTGCGTATAAATTGCTCCATCTTTATCTGTTACTTTTGTAAAGCCATCGATAATACTAAAATCTACATTTTTAGGTAATATATCTTCACCAATAC
>JABDPN010000118.1 GCA_013042715.1 Flavobacteriaceae bacterium
ACAACAACTTATACATATTATTACTTTTTTTATTTCTTTTTTGGAAAAGAAATCGAGATGAAGTATGTGTAATTTATAAATAATAAATTTAATATGAGTCTCGATAAAAATCGAGACTTTTTTTTTAGATGATAAAGTCAGTTGCCATACAAGGAATAAAAGGATCATTCCACCACATTGTGTCACAAGAATATTTTGATGATACAACTAAGGTGTTGGAGTGTTTAACTTTCGATCAAGTAGTTTCTAGTCTCATTGACAAAGAAACAGATGCTGTTATTATGGCTTTAGAAAACTCAATTGCTGGCTCAATTATTCCTAATTATGCACTTATAGATAATAGTAATTTGCATATTGTTGGTGAGCATTATCTGGATATTCAACATAACTTAATGGCATTGCCTAATCAAACTATTAAGGATATCAAAGAAGTTTATTCACATCCAATGGCATTGTTACAGTGTAAAGCTTTTTTTAGAAAGCATCCACATATAAAATTGGTTGAAGATAAAGATACAGCAGAAGTTGCACAACGCATTTTTAACAATAAGTCTAAAGGTGTTGCTGCTGTAGCAAGTACATTAGCGGCAAAGATTTTTAACTTAGAGATATTAGCTTCAGGTATTCAAACCATAGAGCATAACGAAACACGATTTGTAATTGTAAAACGTGAAAATCACGAAATCCCAGAAGTAGAAATTAACAAAGCATCTTTAAAGTTTGAATTAGACCATAAAAGAGGAAGTTTAGCAACAATCTTAAATGTAATGAGCGATTGTAAAATGAATCTAACCAAAATTCAATCCTTACCAAAAGTTGATACGCCTTGGAAATATGCATTCTTTGTAGATGTAACGTTTGATGCATATTTAGATTACGACAAAGCAAAATCCATAATGAATATTATGGCACAAGATTTTAAAGTACTTGGAGAATATAAAAATGCAAAATTATGATTGATGTAGCCAACAGATTGCATACTGTAGAAGAATACTACTTTTCAAGAAAATTGAGAGAAGTCAATTTAATGAAAGCTAGTGGTAAACCTGTTATTAATCTTGGAGTTGGCAGTCCAGATTTACAACCACCTCAAAAAGTAATTGATGCAATTACATCAAGCCTAAAAGATTCTGTAGCACATAAATACCAAAGTTATCAAGGTTTACCAGAATTGAGAGAAGCAATGGCAGGATTTTACAGAGATCATTATAGTGTGCATTTAAGTCCAATGACAGAGATTTTACCATTAATAGGTAGTAAGGAAGGTATCATGCATATTTCAATGACATTTCTTAACGAAGGTGATGAGGTTTTAATTCCAAATCCTGGTTATCCAACCTATCAATCTGTAACAAAGCTTGTTGGTGCAGTTCCAGTTTTTTACGATTTAAAAGAAGAAACCAATTGGTTGCCAGATATCTTAGAACTCGAAAAACAAGACTTATCTAAAGTGAAAATAATGTGGGTTAATTATCCACATATGCCAACTGGATCACAAGCAAGCTATAAAGATTTTGAAGATCTAATAGCATTTGCAAAACGCAATAAAATTTTATTGGTAAACGACAATCCATACAGTTTTATTTTAAACGATGCTCCTAAGAGTTTACTTAATATTCAAGGTGCAAAGGATGTGTGTCTTGAATTAAATTCGTTGAGTAAGACGTTTAATATGGCTGGTTGGAGAGTAGGAATGTTAGTAGGTAATAGCGATTTAATAAACAGTGTTTTAAAAGTAAAAAGCAATATGGATTCAGGCATGTTTTATGGCATTCAAAAAGGAGCCATTGAAGCCTTAAAATGTTCTACTATGTGGTTTATTAGCTTAAATAATGTATACGAACAGCGCAGAAAACTAATCTGGAAACTGACAGAAGCATTAAACTGTACATACGATTCAGATGCTACAGGAATGTTTGTTTGGGCAAAATTACCACCTTATGTGGAAGCAGAAGAATACATAGACTTAATATTAAAACACAAACATATTTTTATTGCTCCAGGAACAGTTTTTGGAACAAATGGAGAAGGTTACATAAGGTTTTCATTATGTGCATCTACAGAAGATATTGAAGAAGCAATAGCAAGAATACGATGAATAAAGTATATATAATTGGTGTAGGTTTAATAGGTGGAAGTTTAGCTATAGATATTAAAAAGCTAAATAAGGAAGTGGTTATTTATGGAGTAGATAAAAGTGAATCGCATTTAAATGAAGCACTATCTCTTGGTGTAATTGATAAAAAAGCCAATCTAAAAGATATCAAAGAAGCAGATTTGGTTGTAGTTGCAATTCCTGTTGATGCAACTGTAAAATTATTACCAGAAATTCTTGATTTAGTTTCAGACGACACCATTGTTTTCGATGTTGGTTCAACTAAAGTAGCAATTTGTAATGCTGTTAAAGAGCATCCTAAACGCAGAAATTTCCTAGCAGCACATCCAATAGCAGGAACAGAATTTTCTGGACCAAGTGCGGCACATGTAGGTTTGTATAAAGACAAGACCAATATTATTTGTGAAGTTGAAGAAACAGCTTTCAAACTTCAAGAGAAAGCTTTAAAATTATTCTCAGATATTGGAATGAGAATACGTTACATGAAACCAATAGCACACGATAAGCACATTGCTTATGTTTCACATTTATCGCATATAAGTTCGTTTATGTTAGGTAAAACGGTCATAGAAAAAGAAAAAAACGAACGCGATATTTTTGATATGGCAGGAAGTGGATTTGAATCTACTGTAAGACTTGCAAAAAGTTCACCTGAAATGTGGACACCAATTTTTGAACAAAACAAAAACAATGTTGTAGAAACATTAGATGAATATATTCAGAATTTAAAACATTTTAAGTCATTAATTGAAGACGAAAAGTTTGATTTAGTTAATAAAGAAATGAAAGACACAAACAGAATAAAGAAGATTTTAAAAGGAATAAAATAGCATAATGGAAAATAAAAAAGAATTAAGAACATGGTTAGATAATTTAAATTTGGGTCACCCACTTGTAATAGCTGGACCATGTAGTGCAGAAACAGAAGAACAAGTATTAACTATAGCCAACGCTTTAAAAGATTCTGATGTGAATTATTTTAGAGCAGGAATATGGAAACCTAGAACAAGACCAGGAAATTTTGAAGGTATTGGTGCATTAGGTTTAAAATGGCTGCAAAGAGTTAAAGAAGAAACTGGTTTAAAAACTGCTACAGAAGTAGCTAATAGAGCACATGTAGAACTTGCTTTAGAACATGATATTGATATGCTTTGGATTGGTGCTCGCTCTACTGTTAGTCCATTTATTGTGCAAGAAATTGCAGACGCTTTAAAAG
>JABDPN010000192.1 GCA_013042715.1 Flavobacteriaceae bacterium
GCCCAGGATTTATGGGTATTGTATTATTATGTTTAATTCTAGGTTTAGCGATAGCTATAGAAAGAATTATCTTTTTAAACCTTTCAACTACAAACTCTAAGAAATTAACTCGTAATGTAGAAGAAGCACTAGCATCTGGTGGTGTTGAAGCTGCAAAAGAAGTTTGTAGAAACACAAAAGGGCCTGTTGCCTCTATTTTCTATCAAGGATTAGATAGAACAGACGAAGGTGTTGATGCTGCTGAAAAAGCTGTTGTAGCTTATGGTGGTGTTCAAATGGGTCAATTAGAAAAGAATGTATCATGGATATCATTATTTATTGCACTTGCACCTATGTTAGGATTCATGGGAACAGTAATAGGTATGATTAATGCATTCGATAAAATTGAAGCTGCCGGAGATATGCAACCTTCACTTGTTGCGGGTGGTATTAAAATAGCACTTTTAACAACTGTATTTGGATTAATTGTAGCGATTATTCTACAAATTTTCTATAACTATATTATTGCAAAAATTGATAGCATTGTAAACGATATGGAAGATGCTTCAATCTCATTAATGGATTTATTAATTAGACACAAATAATATAACTCCAAACTTAAAACACATACGATATGAATAAAATAGTAAAAATCGTTGCAGGTGTAGTTGGTGTTATAGCTATATTTTTTCTTGTAAGAATTATTGGAGCTGGTGATGATGCCATCGAAAATGATATTGCTTTACAAGGAAGTTTAGTGTCACCATTTATGTATATTGCATATATAGTGCTTGCAATAACTGTGATAATTGTAGCTTTATTTTCTTTAAAGAATATTGCTACAAGACCTAAAGTTTTAATGGCAACATTAAAAAATGTTGGTGCTTTTCTTGTACTAGCTGCGATTGCATACTTTGGGTTTGCAAATGGTGTTGAAACACCAATGAAAGATGGTGAAGTTTTATCTGAAGGTGGATCAAAATTAGTAGGAGCAGGTTTATACCTTTTCTACTTCTTATTGATTGCTGCTGTAGGATTAATGCTTTATACAGGAATTAAAAAAACGATTAAGTAATTATGGCAAAACGATCTGCACCAGAAGTTAATGCAGGCTCAATGGCCGACATTGCCTTCTTACTGTTAATATTTTTCTTAGTAACAACTACTATAGAGAAAGATTCGGGAATTAACCGTAAACTTCCTCCTATACAGCCACCTAATCAGGATAATGTTGTAATTAAGCAAAAAAACATATTTACAGTATTACTTAATGGTAAAGATCAATTGCTTGTAGAGGATGAGTTAATGGAACTTAAAGACTTGCGTAAAGCAGCTGTTGAGTTTCTAGACAATGGAGGTGATGGAACCTGTACATATTGTAAAGGAAAAAAAGATCCAAGATCTTCAGATAATCCTGACAAAGCAATTATATCTTTAAAGAATGAACGCGAAACGTCTTATGCGGTATACATATCTGTTCAGAATGAAATTGTTGCAGCATATAACCAATTAAGAAATAGAAGAGCCCTAGAAATTGGACCATCTAAAGGATTCTCAGGTATGAATTTTGTTGAAATGCAAAGCAGCCTTAAAGATGTAAGATGGGTAGGTAACAAAACAAAGTTAAAAGAGGTAATCGATCAAATTAAAGAAGAGATTCCTCAAAAATTTTCAGAAGTACAATAATAATATTAAAAACAACAGATAGTTATGTCTAAATTTAATAAGAAAAAGAGTGGTGATTTGCCAGCTATTTCAACAGCATCGTTACCTGATATTGTTTTTATGTTATTATTCTTCTTTATGGTTGCAACTGTAATGCGTGAGAATACATTAAAAATTCAAAACAATTTACCAGTAGCGAATCAAATTGAAAAATTAGACAAGAAAAACCCTATCAGTTATATATATGCTGGAAAACCAAGTAAAGGTTACGAGAATTTTGGTACTGAAGCAAGAATTCAGTTAAACGATAACTTTGCTGAGGTTAGCGATATAATAGCATTTATTAACTCTGAAAGAGCAGCTTTAAGAGAGGAATTAATTCCTTTGCTACTGTGGCTTTAAAAGTTGATAAAGATGCTAATATGGGAATTGTTGGTGATATTAAGCAAGAGCTTCGTAAAGCTAATGCGCTTAAAATTAATTATACAACAGGAAAAGGTGATGCTTCACAGAATATGAAGTAATAATCTTAATTTGTTAGAAATATAAAAAGCACTCATTTAATGAGTGCTTTTTTTTGACTTATATTTGTTTTAGTTTTTAGAAATTTATGAGACAACTACATTTTATTTTAATATTTCTTTTTTCTGTTCAGTTAACAATATCGCAAAAAGAAGTTTCAGAAACTAATAATTCAAGTAGCATAGTAGATAACTTATATAAGGAAGATCAGTTTTATTTTGCAGTATCATATAACTTGTTGACTAATATGCCAGAAAACATGTCTCAAAAAGGTTTTTCTACAGGTTTCACATTAGGTTATATTAAAGATATTCCTTTAAACTCAAACAGAAATTTTGGCTTAGGTATTGGTTTAGGGATTTCAACAAATTCTTATAATCATAATCTTAAAATATCTAAAAGTAATGGTTTTTATAATTACGACTTGGTAGATCTGGAAGATTTTACAAAAAATAAATTTTCTACACAGTTAGTTGAACTTCCTATAGAACTACGATGGCGAACATCTACACCAGAAGAATATAAATTTTGGCGAATTTATGCTGGAGTAAAATTAGGATATATTGTTGCTTCTAAAGCTAAATCTAAAGGAGGAGGCGAAACCATAAAAATCAGCAATTTAGCTGCAATTGAAAAACTAAGGTATGGTCTTACGTTAAGTGCAGGCTATAGTACCTGGAATGTAAATTTATATTATGGCCTAAATCCAATATTTGATGATTCTGTAATAATCAATGGCGAAAAAACAGATATTAGAATTGTAAAAATTGGACTTAAGTTTTACATACTATAGCCAAAATCTTACCATAATTAACTGTGGTATAAATCCAACGAAAAACCCAATAATTAGTTCAGGATACGTATGAGCATTCATATGTAATCTAGATGTAGCTATCGCTCCAATTAACAAAAATGCAAAAGCAATTAATGGATTAAGGTTTATACTATAGTGAATGCTAATAGCAATAATAAACATTAATATTCCAGCGGAAGCTATCATGTGAATACTTGCTTTAAATTTTAAAACAGCTAAGATTAAACAACTCAAATTTGAAAATAAAATTGCTACAAAAAAATAATGAACTTCGATAAATTCTGTAATAGGGAATATTATTAAAACAATATAGATAAGTACTCCACAATTTATAATAAGAGGTACAATACGTTCTTTGTAAGTCTGAAGGTAAATGGTTTTAGCTTGCTTTGTAGCTTTTAAAAAGTAAAATATTAATATCGGAAAAACAATAGTTAATAAAAAAATTGAAATTAATTTGGCTTTAACTATTTGTTCTGGAAGATGCCTAGGTGAAGTATAAAAAAACAACACTACACCAAGCATAGGCATTAGAAGAGGATGAAAAATAA
>JABDPN010000194.1 GCA_013042715.1 Flavobacteriaceae bacterium
GTTCTAGTGTCTGTGGAAAGGTTTCAACACCACGTTCTCTGTTTGAAACATACAAAAGCGGATGATATGCATCTTTTAAATACATTTCTTTATCCTTAGACAATTTTGGTAAAACAGCGTTAATAGAACGCGCATAACTTGCTTTAGCACTTATGGTATCAATCTCAGTAAGGTATTCCTGATATTGATGGAGTAGTGGCAAATACATTCTAATAGTATTTGTTAACGCCTTAAGAATTCGAGTAATTTCTTCCTGTTCTTCGTATTCTAGATTGTTTAAATCTCTATGATGTTGTAAAGTTGCTTCTGGTTCTATATAAACAATACTACCAGTTTTACTAGATCCTAAAATGGAGCCTTTAACCTTACGTCTGTACATAGCCTTTACAGCTAAAACACGTCTGTTTTCTACAACCGTTTCTCTTATATCGTCTAAATAATCAGAATTACTATAAGCATTTAAAGCACTAGTAAAACTAGAGTTAATTTTAGACCTTATACGATTAATAGATTTGCGTAGTTTTTTTAATAATTCTGATGCATCATCTCGAATCTCTCCAAATCTGTTTATTTTAGATTGAATAGTAGTAATAATATCCTCTGTATACTCAACCTCTTGAGATAAATCATACAATGTTGGATAATATTCATGAAACTTTTTGAAGAATTTAATAAGCTGATTTGACGTTTCAGAAATCGATAAAATGCTTCTAAAAGTTTGAATCTCTAAAAACGTGTTTTCTATTGCAAGTAATTTTAATGCTTTAGAAATATCGCTAAAACCATGATTTGGAATGCTGTTATCATTTTCAAAAGATGCTAAATATTCATTTACTTTATTTAAGGCAATAGTTGTCTTTACTCGAGATGTAAAGGGTTTAGTTTCGAGAAGATGCGTTTTTCCTAACTCTGTTTTACAATATTCTGAAACTTGATTAAGTAACGAATCAAATTCTAAATCCTGTAATGTATTTTTATGAATATTTATCATGAATTACATTAAATGTGTGGCAAAGGTAATTAGTTTTAATTGTATTTTTAAACTCTAATCAAATCAATATAGAAAACTAAACAGTTTTACTTATGAATGTAAAAATAGATTCGAGCTGGAAATCTTATCTAGAAACAGAGTTTAATAAACCTTATTTTAAAGATTTAGTTGCATTTGTAAAGTCTGAATACCAAAACCATACGTGTTATCCTCCAGGAAATCTCATATTTTCAGCATTTGATAATTGTAAGTTTCAAGACTTGAAGGTTGTAATTATTGGTCAAGATCCTTATCATGGAGTTGGACAAGCCAATGGATTATGTTTTTCAGTAAAAGAAAATATTATGCATCCACCTTCATTAATAAATATTTTTAAAGAGATTGAAACTGATATTGGTACACCTTATCCAAAAAGTGGCAATCTGGAACGTTGGGCAAAACAAGGTGTGTTATTACTTAATGCTACCTTAACCGTTAGAGCACAAAAGGCTGGAAGTCATCAAAGTAAAGGCTGGGAACAGTTTACAGATGCAGTCATTAAAACTATTTCTGAGCATAAACAAGATGTTGTTTTTTTACTTTGGGGAGGATTTGCAAAGAAAAAAGTTAAGATAATAGATACCAAAAAACATCATGTATTAACATCTGGTCATCCATCACCTTTAAGTGCAAATAGAGGATATTGGTTTGGAAATAAACACTTTAGTAAATGCAATGAAATTTTAAAAGAAAAAGCTATAAAATGGTGATTATTATCATGATAATTTCTCAAAAATCTAAATATCTTTGATGTCTAAATTTAACAATAATGAAAAGTAGAATAACAAAAGTCGTATTACTAATCTCCTTATTAGTATTTGTTTTTAATTGTAAAGACAATAAATATACTCCAGTACAAAAACAACAAACACAGCAAAGTCACCATGACACGCATGAGGTTATTGCAAAAGAATTTCATGATGTTGGTGGTTATACATATGTAAAAGTTTTAGAGGACTATAAAGAGTATTGGATTGCAATTCCAAAAACTAAAATTGAAGTCGATAAAGCTTATGCATTTGTTGGAGGTGCAAAAATGAAGAATTTTGAAAGTAAAGAACTCAATAAAACATTTGACGAAATTCTATTTGTTGAAGGACTTTATACCAAGGGTGAAAAGAAAGATGCTAATAAAAACGAACAAAAGCACGAATTAATTGCACAACCAGAAGGTGGAACACAAGTTAGTGTAATATTAAAAGATCCTGAATCTTTCAAGGAAAAAACAATAACTGTAAAAGGTAAAGTTGTTAAAGTAAATAATGGAATTCTTGATAGAAATTGGGTTCATATTACAGATGGAACAAGTCATAACAACAAATTTAATCTAACTTTTACAACACAAGAAAAAGTAAATGTTGGTGATATAATTACTTTTAAAGGAGTAGTTGCATTAGACGAAGATTTTGGCTTTGGCTATGTATATCCAATTTTAGTAGAACAAGCAGCACTTGTAAATTAAAGCAAATAAACTAAATCATTATAAGAAACCTTATTTGGAATAATATCGAGTTCTAATAGTTGACTCTGCACTGTTGAAATGGTTTGCTCATCAATAACACCTTGAGACCATTCAGTAACAGAAAGCCAATCTTGAACGTCTTCTAGCTTTTGATTGTAGCGATTTGCAATAGTTCGATCAATACTTGGGATATATTTAAACTCACTTGTAGTACTATTAATGATATTTAATATAGTTTGAAGCGTG
>JABDPN010000203.1 GCA_013042715.1 Flavobacteriaceae bacterium
ACCAAATGGTGTCTATCTGTTTCCGAATGGAAAACACAGTTTAAAAAGTGGATTATGCATCCAGATGAAGACCGTATTATGCTTTGTACTATTTTTTTTGATTACGATTTGGTTTATGGCGACCAAACACTTTTATTTAAAATGTCTAAAAGCATTTATAAATCCATTGATAAATACAATATCTTTCTAAACTTCCTAGCATTAAACGCGCTTAAAAATCCACCTCCCTTAAGTTTCTTTAGACAGTTTGTAGTAGAACAAGATGGAAAACATAAAGACGAATTTGATTTAAAAGCTAGAGCAATGATGCCTTTAGTGGATGCTGCAAGATTATTAATCCTTTCAAATGGAATTAAAAATTGTAATAGTACCCTAGAACGTTTTGAGAAACTTGCACAATTAGAACCTCAAAACAAAGATTTATACATTTCATGTTCAAATGCTTTTAAGGTCTTATTACGCTTTAGAACTGTAGATGGTCTAATGGACCAAGATTCTGGACGCTTCTTAAATCTTAAAACCCTAAATAAAGCAGATAAACTTAAACTAAAGAGTTGCTTTAAACCAATAAAGGATTTACAAGAACTAGTAAGTACGCGTTTTAGATTATCTCAAATGTTTTAAGATGCTTAATTGGTTTAAACATAAAAATTATCCAGAGTTTTGGAATTCATATAAACAAGAATTCAAACAAAAACCTATTAAAGAAATAGATAAAATTAGATTTGTAGTTTTCGATACAGAAACTACAGGTTTAGATACTAAAACAGACAAAGTACTTTCGATTGGAGCAATTTCAGTTAAAGGAAATACAATTGATGTGAGTGATAGTTTTGAAGTTTATTTAAACCAAGAAAAGTTCAATAGAGATTCTGTCGAAATTCATGGAATTATTAAAAAAGGGAACTACAAAAAAATTGATGAAGAAGAAGCTTTAAAGCAATTTTTAGCTTACATAAAAAATTCCATTTTGGTAGCACATCATGCTGCATTTGACGTCGCAATGATCAACCAAATGTTAAAAAAATACAATTTACCTAAGCTTAAAAACAAAGTTTTAGACACTGGAAATTTATTTAAAAAAACTTCTATCTGTGAAACTATCGAGAAACACTATAGTTTAGATGAGTTGTGCGACATCTTCAAAATTAAAAAACACGACAGACATACTGCTTCTGGAGATGCTTTTATTACTTCGCTAATCATGATAAAAATCATATCATTATTACAAAAAAATAGAAAACTTGCAATGTCAAATCTTTTTTCAAACCCAAATAAAAAAGGTCTGATTTAATAATTAAATTTTAAACCTAAATAATAACCAAAAAATATTACTCGTATGAGTGAAGTATTTAAAGTGAAAGTCGATAATTCTAGTGAATTCGACATTTCAAAAGATGATATTTCAAATTTGGATGCTGTAAGCACAAAAGGGAAATATCATATTCTACAAAACAATGCCTCTTACAAAGCAGAGGTTCTCAACTCAGAATTCAACAACAAAAGTTATTCGGTAAAAGTTAACAGCAATACATACCAAGTTAAAATTGCTGACAAACTAGACCAACTTATTAGTAAAATGGGATTTGCCATTGGTACTAATAAGCAAATTGACTTTATTAAAGCGCCTATGCCAGGACTTATTCTAGATGTCATGGTAAAAGAAGGTGAAGAGGTTAAAGAAGATGATGCACTATTGATTTTAGAAGCCATGAAAATGGAAAATATCATTACATCACCTCGTAATGGTATTGTAAAAACTGTCAATATTGCAAAAGGAAATGCAATAGATAAAGGGCATTTATTAATTAAATTCGAATAGTGCATAATGCACATTTTTTTAAAAAAAATACTCTGTATTATGAAAAAAATATTAGTTGCCAATCGTGGTGAAATAGCAATTCGTGTTATGCGAACAGCTAAAAAAATGGGAATAAAAACTGTTGCAGTTTATTCTACTGTAGATAGAAATGCACCTCATGTAAAATATGCAGATGAAGCTGTATGTATTGGTGAAGCACCTTCAAATCAATCGTATTTATTAGGATCAAAGATTATAGAATTTGCTAAAAGCTTAAATGTAGATGGTATACATCCAGGTTACGGATTCTTAAGTGAAAACGCTGACTTTGCTGAAGAAGCAGAAAAAAACAATATCATTTTTATAGGACCACGTTCTAAAGCCATAAAAATGATGGGAGACAAATTGGCTGCAAAAGATGCAGTTAAAGATTACGATATTCCTATGGTTCCTGGTGTAGATCGCGCAGTTACAGACCCAAAAGAAGCAGTAGAAATCGCAAAACAAATCGGCTTCCCTATTCTTATCAAAGCTGCTGCAGGTGGTGGTGGAAAAGGAATGCGTATTGTTGAAAAGGAAAAAGATGTAGAAGAACAAATGAAACGTGCTATTAGTGAAGCTAAATCTGCCTTTGGTGATGGCTCTGTATTTGTTGAAAAATATGTGACTTCTCCGCGACATGTCGAAATACAAGTTATGGCAGATACACATGGAAATGTGCTTCATTTCTTTGAACGCGAATGTAGTATTCAACGTCGTCATCAAAAAGTTGTAGAGGAAGCACCTTCTGCTGTTCTAACTCCAGAATTAAGAGAACAAATGGGACAAGCAGCGATAAATGTTGCCAGAGCTTGTGATTATGTTGGAGCAGGAACTGTTGAATTCCTTATGGATGCTGATTTAAACTTCTACTTCTTAGAAATGAATACACGTTTACAAGTTGAACATCCTGTTTCAGAAATTATTTCTGGAGTTGATCTAGTTGAACTTCAAATTCGTGTAGCAAGAGGTGAAAAACTTCAAATTAAACAAGAAGATCTTAAAATTAATGGTCATGCACTTGAATTAAGAGTTTACGCAGAAGATCCATTAAACGATTTCTTACCAAGCGTTGGAAGACTAGAAACATATAGACTTCCTGTTGGAGATAATATTCGAGTTGATAATGGATTTGAAGAAGGTATGGATATTCCAATTTATTACGATCCAATGCTTTCTAAGCTTATTACATATGGTAAAAATCGTGATGAAGCCATTCAACTTATGATTTATGCTATCGATAATTATATTGTTAAAGGTGTTGAAACTACACTACCTTTTGGACGTTTTGTTTGTGAACATGAAGCGTTCCGTTCAGGAAATTTCGATACACATTTTGTAAAGAATTATTATTCTCCTGAAGCTTTAAAAGCTATTCGTAAAGAAGAGTCTGAAATAGCAGCTTTAATAGCTGTTAAGAAATATCTAGAAGACCAAAAGCAACTTAGAATACCAA
>JABDPN010000204.1 GCA_013042715.1 Flavobacteriaceae bacterium
TCTCAAACTCTGCTAATGCAGCTTGAAATGCATGAAGTTCTGTTGGGCAAACAAAAGTAAAATCTTTTGGATACCAGAACAATAAAACTTTTTTCTTGTTGTTAACTGCTTCTTCTAGGACGTTCACTTTAAAAGTGTCACCCATTTCGTTCATTGCGTCAACGTTTAAATTTGGAAATTTTTTACCTACAAATGCCATATTTACTAATTTTTATATGTTAATATTTATCGTTTTGTACAAAGATAAAACACATACCTTAGTTAGCCATCTATTTAAATTTTAATTTCTTATTAAATTATAGATTAACTTTATAGTAAATTAACTAATCGATAAGATTACTCTATTTTAAAGCAAGTTGTTTGATTTTAATAGAAAATGCAGCAAACAAAAGAGTAGTAAATGGACTAATCCAATTAAATATGGCATAAATAAAATATTCAGCAACGCTTACACCTAAAACTCCAGATTGATATGCTCCACATGTGTTCCAAGGTATTAAAACAGAGGTAACAGTCCCCGAATCCTCTAGTGTTCTACTTAAATTTTCTGGTGCTAAACCTTTATCTTCAAATGCTTGTTTGAACATTTTTCCAGGTATTACAATTGCTAGATATTGATCTGAAGCTATCGTATTTAAACCTAAACAACTAATTACAGTACTTGCAAATAAACCAAAAACATTGGTAGCTACAGACAATAAGGCTTTTGTAAGTCTTGATAAGGCACCAATTGCATCCATAATTCCACCAAAAACCATTGCCGAAATAATTAAATAAATAGTCCAAAGCATGCCTTGCATTCCTCCAGACGAGAAGAGTTCATTTAATTTTTCATTATCTGTATTAATTTGTGTGTCTGTTAATATAGATTTAAAAACTGATCCAAACTTTGAAAAAGATAAATCGTTCAAAATATGTGGTTGAAAAATAAATGCAAAAACAGCTGCTAATACAACTCCAGATGCTAAAGCTATTAAAGGTTTTGTTTTAAAAAGAATTAAAGCAATAACTAATAATGGGACAATAAAAAGATATGGAGATATATTAAATGTTGATTTAATTGAAGATAATAAGTTACTAACGTCTGCAGATCCTGTAGTTTCTATGTTAAAACTAATAATTGCAAAAACTATTAATGCTATTACAATTGAAGGAACTGTTGTAAATGTCATATAACGAATGTGCGTAAATAAATCTGTTCCAGCCATCGCAGGAGCGAGGTTAGTGGTATCACTTAAGGGAGACATTTTATCGCCAAAATAAGCTCCTGAGATTACAGCTCCAGCAATCATACCAGGATGAATACCTAAAGCTGTTCCAATTCCAACTAAGGCAATACCAACAGTAGCAGAAGTAGTCCAGGAACTTCCTGTTGCAATGGAAATTAATGATGCTATTATAACAGATGCAGGCAAAAATATGCTTGGATTTAATACTTGTAAACCATAGTAGACCATTGCAGGAATGACTCCACTGACTAACCACGTTCCTGCTAAAGCACCAACCATAAATAAAATCATAATTGGAATAAATACACTTTTAAGGTTTTCCCATATTTCGGTTATCATTGTTTTTAGGTAGACCTTATTAAAAAATCCTACAACTGCAGCAATTACACCAGCAGTTAAAAGAATGTATTGGTTTGTGTATGCTCCTAGAAATTCTCCATCAAAATATTTAATGTTTGCAGCAAGCATCAGCATAAGTAGAATTACGGGAATTAGAGCTTCCCAAAAGTTTAATTCTATATTGTCAATAATCTTCTGTTTGTCTACATCTACTTTGCTAATGTTATCTTGATCTTGCATACTTTTTCTTTTGGCCATGTAATGTTACAATTTTAGAAGATACTTTGCAAATTCTAATTTAAACCACCTTTATATAAAAAGAGAGCATTAATTTAATAATGCTCTCTTAGGATAATACAATTATTATTTGGGTATAAGATATATTATGCCATTTCAGGTTCAAGAATGTCTAATTCTAACATGCATTGTTTCATTTTGTTGTAAGTACGTTCAATATCGTTATCCAATCCTATTGAAAATCTAATAATGCCATCGCTTAATCCCATTTTTTTTTGTTCATCTTCAGGAATTTCAGATGATGTTGAAGTACCAGGAGCACTAAACAGTGTTTTATAGAAACCTAAACTTACAGCTAAATAACCAAGTTTTTCATGTTGCATTTTTTCCATTAATGCATTGGCTTTATCTAAACAGCCAACATCTATAGTAAGCATACCACCAAAACCAAATTCTTCATTAAGTATGGTTTTATAAAGTTCATATGAAGGATGCGATTTTAATCCTGGATAAACTGTTCTTAATCCATCTTTCTCAAATTTTTCAGCAAGATAATTGGCATTATAACTATGTTGTTTTACACGTAAGTGCAAAGTCCTTAGGTTTTTTAAGATTGAGGATGCTCTTAAGCTATCCATTGTAGCACCAAAAAGCATACATGCACCATCGTTTACGCTTCGTAATTGATCTATAAATTCTTGTGTACTACAAATTACACCACCAACAGTATCGTTTGTTCCATTTATAAATTTGGTTAAACTGTGAATAACAATATCAGCTCCTAATTTTAGTGGACTAACAGAAAGCGGAGAAAATGTATTATCTATGACTAATTTTAAGTTGTGCTTTTTTGCAATGTTAGCAAGTCCTCTTATATCAGCAATTTCTAGTAAAGGATTACTAACTACTTCGCAAAAAATCATTTTAGTTTTCTCAGTGATTGCAGCTTCTACTTTTTCTAAGTTAGTTATATCAACAAAAGTTGTATTTACATTTAATCTTGGCGCAAAGTTTTTAAGGAATGCATAAGTTCCGCCATAAATTGTTCTACTACTTACCATATGGTCTCCTGCTCCACATAATTGAAGCATAACTGGAGTAATGGCACCCATTCCAGATGCTGTTACATGAGCAGCTTCAGAGCCTTCCATTGCAGAAATAGCTTCACCTAAGTATAATGTACTTGGTGATGAATGTCTAGAGTATAAGTAACAACCTTCTGCTTTACCTTCAAAAGTGTCAAACATTTTTTTAGCAGATAAAAAAGTATAGGTTGCAGAATCAGAAATAGATGGATTTACACCACCAAATTCACCAAAATGATGATGATCTTGAATATCGTTAGCTGGTTTAAATGACATAATGTGTAGTTTTATTCTGTAAAATACTAAAAAAATAGACTAAAAAACAACTACTTTTTAAATAACTAGAAAATAAAACTGAATATAGATTAAATATTAGATAAATATGTTTTATATTTAATATCTTAAAACTAAGTTTAGAAAATTATTCAATTATGAAATTAGATGTTACAGATCTTAAGATTTTAGAATTACTTCAGTTAGATGCTAAACAGACAAATAAAGAACTCTCAGGAAAATTAAACCTTTCTGTTACAGCAGTTTATGAGCGTATTAAAAAACTAGAAAAAGAAGGCATCATAAAAAAATATGTTGCTTTAATCAATAAAGAAAAAATAGGAAAGGCTTTTGTTGCATTTTGTCACATTAAACTTGTAAAGCATTCTCAAGATTTGGTTGTTCAGTTTGAAAAAGAGGTTACA
>JABDPN010000206.1 GCA_013042715.1 Flavobacteriaceae bacterium
AATGCGGTTTCAATCACATCTTTGTTTTTTGAAACTATACAACCAATTCTTGCACCACACATACTGTAACGTTTAGAAACAGAATCTATCATTATAGCATTATCATCAAGACCTTCAACTTGCATTACAGAATAATGCTCTGTACCATCGTAAGCAAATTCGCGATAAACTTCGTCTGCAATAAAGAATAGGTTATGTTTTTTAGCAATTTTTGCCAGTTTCTCAACTTCGTTTTTGCTGTAAAGATATCCTGTTGGGTTTCCAGGATTACAAATAAGTATAGCTTTTGTTTTAGGCGAGATAAGTTTTTCAAATTCTTCAATTGGTGGTAAGGCGAAATTATTTTCAATTTTAGAAATTACTGGAACAATCTTTACTCCAGAAGCTGTAGAAAATCCGTTGTAGTTGGCATAAAAAGGTTCAGGAATAATAACTTCATCACCATCATCCATAATACTTCCAAAAGTAAATAATAAGGCTTCACTTCCTCCAGTTGTTACTATTATTTGATTGGCATCAACACTAATATTGTTTTTAGCATAGTAAGCTGCAATTTTAGTTCTGTATTCTTCAGAACCTTCACTTCTGCTGTAAGCGACAACTTCTAAGTTGTTATTTTTAACAGCATCTAGAGCAACTTTAGGGGTTTTTATATCTGGTTGTCCTATATTTAAATGAAATACTTCTACGCCTCTTTTTTTTGCGTCTTCAGCAAATGGAACAAGTTTTCTAATTGGCGATTGTGGCATCGCTTTTCCTTTATTAGATATAGTTGGCATATTGTTTGGTTTTATAGATACAAAATTGCAAAATTATTATTAAAGTTTCTTTAAAATGTAAAACGTTTATCTAAAAGATTTGTAAATTACATTAAGTCATTTTTAAATATGATTAAGCACTTTCTAATTTTTTATATACTATTATTTAATTCTTTGAGTGTTTTTGCTCAAAATGAGTTTGTTTTAGATGACGATAAAGATGATAAAATACGATTTCAATTAATCAATAATTTAATTGTATTTCCTGTAGAAATAAATGGCGTTGAATTATCTTTTTTATTTGATACAGGAGTAAGTAAACCCATAATATTTAACCTAGTTAATTTTACTGAAGAGTTACATATAAAAGAAACTGAAATTATCAACATAAGAGGTTTAGGTGAAGGTAACACTATAGAAGCTATAAAATCTAAAAATAATTATTTTAAAATTGGTAATGCAGTTAATTTAAATCAGGAACTATATGCTATTTATGATCCTTCATTAAACTTTGCTCCAAAATTAGGCGTGCCGATTCATGGTATTATTGGTTATGATTTTTTAAAGAATTTTGTTGTAGAAATTAATTATTCAAAGAAATTTATAAGAATAAATAATCCAAAATATTATGAACCTAGAAAATGTAAAAATTGTGAATCGTTTGAATTAGAGTTTTATAATAATAAACCCTACATAAAAGGGATTGTTGAATTAAATAATAAAACAATTCCTGTCAAATTATTGATTGATTCTGGTGGAAGTGATGCGCTTTGGTTATTTGAAGATAAAAAACAGAATATAGAAACACCTAACGCTTACTTTATAGATTTTTTAGGTAGAGGTTTAAGTGGGAGTGTATATGGAAAGCGTTCTAAAGTGAAACGTTTTTCAATAGGTAGTTTTAACCTTAAAAATGTAAATACTGCTTTTCCAGATTCAGCTTCCATAAGATTTGCCAGGAATTTTAAATCAAGAAGTGGCAGTTTAGCTGGTGATATATTAAAACGTTTTAATATTGTTTTTGACTATCCAAACAAAAAAATTCGTTTAAAAAGGAATAGATATTTTTCAGATCCTTTTAATTATAATAAGAGTGGTATTATCCTAGAGCATGATGGTGTAAGATTAGTAAAGGAAATTCAAACGAGTATTAAACGTTCAGACGAGAGCGCTTCTGCTGCAGATAACAGATTTATTATGATGTCTGGAAGTTACGATTATATTTTAGTTCCATCTTATACTATTGTAGAACTTAGGGAAGACTCACCTGCAAAGGAATCAGGATTAATGGTTGGAGATATAGTTCTAGCTATTAACAATAAACATGCACATAAATATTCTTTGCAAGAAATTATGGCAATGTTTTATGATGATGCTGGAAAAAATATTAAATTATTGGTTGATAGAAATGGTGTACAACTAAAGTACAGTTTTAAACTAAAAGATATGCTATAAAAAAAGCTCTCTAAATAGAGAGCTTTTAAATTTATATATATTTTATTGCTCTATAACACTTTTTTCTTTTTTATCTAAAACACTTTGTTTTGCAGGATCAATTACATTCCCTTTTATTTTTAGTGCTACTGTTGGTCTTTCGGCATTAGAATTAACAGTTATAGTTTTTCTAATAGGCATAACACGTCTGGTATCATATTTTACTTTTATTTCACCATTTTCTCCTGGTAAAATAGCTTCCTTTGGCCATGAAGGCACAGTACATCCACAGCTAGATTTAACTTTTGAAATCACTAAGGGAGCATCTCCAATATTTGTGAATTTAAATAAACGAACACCATCTGCACCTTTTTCTATTGTGCCGTAATCTATTGTTTCAGTTTCAAATTTTAATTTGGCTACTTTGTCTTGTGCATTTGAGGCAAAACCAATTAGTCCAATTAACAAAAATGTAAATAATTTTTTCATCATATTATTTTTTAGTAGTTGTAAAATTACGCATTTTAGTTATTCTGCAAAAATTATAATCATAATTAACTCATAAAAGAGGCTAAAATGATTAAAATCACCTAATTGTTTTACAGAAAACAAAATATAAGTATTTTTGCAAATTAGTATTCAAAAACTATTCCAAAGTATGTCTATTCCAGCACAATATGATGCAAATAATATAGAGAGTAAATGGTATGATTACTGGATGAAAAATAATTACTTTCATTCAGAACCAGATAAAAGAGAACCATATACCATTGTAATTCCTCCTCCCAACGTAACAGGAGTATTGCATATGGGACATATGCTAAATAATACATTACAAGATGTGTTAATTCGTCGTGCACGTTTATTAGGAAAAAATGCCTGTTGGGTTCCTGGAACAGACCATGCTTCTATTGCTACAGAAGCTAAGGTTGTTGCAAAACTTAAAGAACAAGGTATCGATAAAAACGATTTATCTCGAGAAGAGTTTTTAAAACATGCTTGGGATTGGACAAATGAATATGGAGGTGTTATATTAGAACAACTTAAAAAATTAGGTTGCTCTTGCGATTGGGATCGTACTAAGTTCACTATGGACGACGACATGAGTGAAGGCGTTATTAAGGTTTTTGTTGACCTATTCAACAAAGGACTTATTTATAGAGGCTACAGAATGGTAAATTGGGATCCTGCAGCTAAAACAACCTTATCTGATGAAGAAGTTGAATACATTGATAAGCAAGGAAAACTATATCATATTTCTTATATATTAAAAGATTCTGATGATGTTGTAACTATTGCAACAACACGACCTGAAACGATTCTTGGAGATACTGCTATTTGTGTAAATCCTGAAGACGAACGTTACTCACATCTTAAAGGGAAGCAGGTTATTGTTCCTATTTGTAATCGAGAAATTCCAATTATTGAAGATGAATATGTTGATATTGAATTTGGAACTGGATGTTTAAAAATTACTCCAGCTCATGATGTCAATGATAAAGGAATAGGAGAGAAGCACAATTTAGAAGTTGTAGATATCTTTAATGATGATGCGACATTAAATAGCTTTGGTTTACACTACGAAGGATTAGATAGATTTGAAGCCAGAAAAGAAATTGTAAAAGAACTTGAGCAACTGGGATGTTTAATAAAAGTTGAAGATTACAATAATCGTGTTGGAATTTCAGAGCGTACTAAAGCGATGATAGAACCACGTTTAAGTGACCAATGGTTCTTAAAAATGGAAGACTTGGTTAAACCAGCAATTTCTTCAGTTTTAGAAACAAGAGATATCAAGTTTTTTCCAAAGAAAATTGAAAGCACTTACAAACATTGGATGACCAATATTAGAGATTGGAATATCTCTAGGCAATTACTTTGGGGACAACAAATTCCTGCGTTTTATTATGGAGATGGAAAAGACGATTTTGTTGTAGCAGAAAATATTGAAGCAGCTTTAAAACTTGCTAAAGAAAAATCTGGAAACACAAAATTAGAATTCAGAGACCTTAAACAAGATAATGATGCTTTAGATACTTGGTTCTCGTCTTGGTTATGGCCAATTAGTGTTTTTGATGGTGTTAGATATCCAGATAATCCAGAAATTAAATATTATTATCCAACTAACGATTTGGTTACAGCACCAGATATAATATTCTTTTGGGTAGCACGTATGATTATTTCTGGCTATGAGTATAGAGAGGAGAAACCTTTTAACAATGTTTATTTTACGGGATTAGTTCGTGATAATCAAGGTAGAAAAATGTCTAAGCAGTTGGGTAATTCTCCAGATGCTCTTAAGCTTATAAAAGATTATGGAGCAGATGCTGTAAGAGTTGGGATGATGTTGTTAAGTTCTGGAGCAGGAAACGATTTATTGTTTGACGAAGAAAAATGTAAACAGGGAAAATCTTTTGCTAATAAAATATGGAATGCCTTTAGGTTAATTTACGGTTGGGAAGTTGCAGATATCGAACAACCAGAACATGCTAAAATTGCATTAAGCTGGTACGAAAACAAATTCCAAGAAACCTTATATACCATTGAAGATCATTTTAATAAATACAGATTGAGTGATGCCTTAATGGAAACTTATAAGTTGGTGTGGAATGACTTCTGTTCTTGGTTCTTAGAAATGATTAAACCAGCTTACCAACAACCAATAGATCGTAAGACTTATAATGCAGTAATAGCAATTTTGGAAGATAACCTTAAAACCTTACATCCATTTATGCCTTTCTTAACAGAAGAAATCTGGCAATATATTCAAGAACGTTCTTCAGAAGAAGCTTTAATAGTTTCATCTTGGCCAGAAAAGAAATCAGTAAACAAAGCTATTATTAATGATTTTGATTTTGCTTCAGAAGTGATTTCTGGAATTAGAACCATAAGAAAGCAAAAAAATATTGCCTTTAAAGACACTATTGATTTGTCAGTGCTTAATTCTGAAAACGCTACAAAGACTTTTGATCTAGTTATTAAAAAACTAGGAAATATTTCAGAATTGAATTATGTGGATTCTAAGGTTGAAGGTGCTTTAACATTTAGAGTGAAATCTAATGAGTACTTTGTGCCAATGCAAGGGACTATTGATGTTGAAGCAGAAGTTGCTAAACTTACAGAAGAACTGAATTATACAGAAGGATTCTTAAAATCTGTTCAAAGGAAACTCTCTAACGAACGCTTTGTAAATAATGCGCCAGAACAAGTTGTAGCAAGCGAACGTAAAAAGGAAGCAGATGCTTTAGCAAAAATTGAAACACTTAAAGCGAGTTTAGAAAGTTTAAAATAATATCATAAAATACTTAAAAGAAAAAGCCAAGTTTAACTTGGCTTTTTCTTTTAAGTATTTTACTTTCCATACAAAAAATAATTATTTACCAAATCAATATACTTTTGTTTTGCTTCATCCTGCGTTAAATCTTGTGCTTGAAACAATGCATTTGTTTTAAACGCATTAATTATAGGTTTTCTACTACTAGGTCTTCCATAATCGTTGGTTGCTTTTTTGTAATACGCATACAATTTTAGCAGTACATCTGCTGGAAAAGGATCTGTGTAAGCATTAATACGTTCTACTGCAGCTTTAAACTCTATATCTAATTCTTCAGAAGTCATTATTGTTCTGCAATTATTGTTTCACCACCACAAACTTTTTGGTTAAGTTCAATATTTATTTTACTATCTAAAGGTAGAAATAAATCAACTCTAGAGCCAAATTTTATAAAACCTGCGTCTTTACCTTGTATTGCCATTTTTTCTTCAACAGCATAATTCACAATACGTTTTGCTAAAGCACCAGCTATTTGTCTGTAAAGTACCTTCCCAAATGTTTTATTTTCTAAAACTATAGTTGTACGTTCGTTTTCCTCACTAGCTTTAGGATGCCATGCAACAAAATATTTACCTGGATGATACTTGCTAAAAAGTATTTTCCCACTTATTGGAAAACGTGTGACATGAACATTTAAAGGCGACATAAAAATACTTACTTGTAAGCGATTGTCTTTAAAATATTCTTTTTCAAAAACTTCTTCTATAACGACAACTTTACCATCTACAGGAGCAATGATGTGTTGATCGTTTAGTATGGTGTGTCTTTTTGGATTTCTAAAAAACTGAAGAATTAATATCAATAAAACTAGTAATGCAATCTGAATGGTCTTTGCAATCCATAGTGTTTCTATATAACTATCAGACAATAGAAAAATAGCAACTACAATAACTAAAGTTGTAAGAATTATTTTGTGACCTTCTTTATGAAACATATCTAATGATTGTTAAAAATAAATATATAAATGGTGCAGCAAAGATAATACTATCCAAACGATCTAATAAACCACCATGTCCAGGCATTATCACTCCACTATCTTTTACGTTGGCTTGTCTTTTGTATTTCGATTCTAGTAAATCACCTAGCGTTCCAAAAACACTAATTATTATAGCTAAAATTAGCCAATGGTTAAAAACTAAAGTGTTTGTAAATTCAGTAATAAAATGACTAGCAACACAGGAGAAAAATAAGCCTCCTAAGAAACCTTCAACTGTTTTTTTTGGAGAAATGCTCGGAAACAGTTTTTGTTTGCCAAAATTCTTTCCAATAAAATAGGCAAATGAATCATTTATCCAAACCAAAATAAAACTTCCTAAGAGAATGTTTGGGTTATAGTCTTTGTAATAATTAGCAATTAGAATAATGAAAATAAAACCGCTTGCTATATAAAATGTAGTATTTATATAACGCTTTGTAATAAGTTGTGGAAGCGTTTTTTCAGTAAATAAATCACGAGTTAAAAACAGTAAAACAAAAATAGTAACTACATGTAGAATTTGTATCGCTTCTTCAAAACCTTGATTTGCATCTAAAGCTAATTGCCAAAAAGCGTATGCTAAATACAATACGATGAAAATTACATAAGCTGTAAAACCCTTTAGGTTTATAAGCTTTTTAAATTCTGCAAGTGAAATAAGTCCGAAAACAAAAAATAAGGCAATTAATGCATGTTGTGATTGTAATGAAAGCAAGAATAATGCTACATATATCACCCCTGAAATTCCCCTAACAAATATATCTTTCACTACTTTTTTTTTATAAATCTTCTAATAGAAGCAAATATAAGTTTTTTGAGCTACTTCCATAACTTAAGAAGTCTTTCTCTTTATTAATGTTGAAGTGTTTAATTGTTGTAATGTTAGTAGGAATAGTAGATTTATTGTTTTTTATACTTCTTAAACCTTCACTAATATTGTCTACAATTTGACTTGTAGTAGCGAAAATGATAAAATTATCTGGGAGTTCTTTGAGTTTCTTTTCTTTTATCTGGTTTGATGATATTAAAAGTGAACCATCATTAGCAACCAGATACTCACAAGTTGATAAGAAATAAGTGCATTCTGAAGTAGATTTAGTGGTTTCTAAATTAAATTTTTTAAATTTATTTTTTAAACGTTTATCAATTAAAAAAACTTTTTCGTCTTCCCAACCATTTTCGATTAAAATATTTTTAAGATTTTCGTTAACTTCAGTTTGGTCAATACAATATAAAAATTTCCCACCGTTAGCTTTAAACTGAATAGTAAAGCGTTCATCAATAGGAATTTCAATTTCTGGCATGTATTTACTACGAGTATCTCCTTCAATATTATGTTGAGACTTAATAGTTTTTTTACCAAATATTTTACTAAATAAACTCATCTAGAGTGTGCTATTAATCAATTAGTCATTAGGGTTAATCAAATATATAAAATCTTATCCTAATAAATAGTTAAAGCACTACCATTTCTGTGTTACTCTTCTTCGTCTTTAGGCTGAGTTTCGATAATTTTTTCTTCTTTTTCATAAGGGCGTTTCCCAAAGATTTTCATTAAATTATCTTTAAATATCACCTCTTTTTCCAGAAGTTCTTCCGCTAAAAGTATAAGCTTATCTTTGTTATCTTCTATTATTTTTAGTGCACGTTGATATTGTTTTTCAATAATATCAGATATTTCCTTGTCTATAAGTACAGCAGTATTTTCACTGTAAGGTTTTGTAAATCCATATTGATCTTGACCAGAAGAGTCATAATATGTCAAGTTACCTACTTTATCACTTAAACCATAAATAGTTACCATGGCTCGTGCTTGTTTTGTAACTTTTTCTAGATCACTTAATGCACCAGTTGAAATTTCACCAAAAATAACTTGTTCTGCAGCACGACCACCAAGAGCAGCACACATTTCATCTAGCATTTGGTCTGGTCTAACTATTAATCGTTCTTCTGGTAAATACCAAGCTGCACCTAAAGAACGACCTCTTGGTACAATTGTAACTTTTATTAGTGGTGCAGCATGTTCAAGTAACCAACTAACTGTTGCATGACCAGCTTCATGATAAGCAACTGCTTTCTTTTCTGCAGGTGTTACAATTTTATTTTTCTTTTCTAAACCTCCAACAATTCTATCTACAGCATCAAGAAAATCTTGTTTTTCAACAACTTTTTTACCTTTTCTTGCTGCAATTAAAGCAGCTTCGTTACATACGTTTGCAATATCTGCACCTGAAAATCCTGGTGTTTGTTTAGATAAAAATTCTGTATCAACACTATCGTCTCTTTTTAAAGGTTTTAAATGAACTTCAAAAATCTCTTTACGTTCCCTAACATCAGGTAAATCCACAAAAATTTGTCTATCGAAACGTCCTGCACGCATTAGTGCTTTGTCTAAAATATCTGCTCTATTAGTTGCAGCTAGTACGATTACATTAGTATTAGTACCAAATCCATCCATTTCAGTTAATAACTGGTTAAGAGTATTTTCTCGTTCGTCATTGCTTCCAGACATTGCATTTTTACCTCTAGCTCTACCTATAGCATCTATCTCATCAATAAATATTATTGAAGGAGATTTCTCTTTTGCTTGTTTAAATAAATCTCTTACACGAGATGCACCTACACCTACAAACATCTCAACAAAATCAGAACCTGATAAAGAGAAGAATGGTACTTTTGCTTCACCAGCTACTGCTTTAGCTAGAAGTGTTTTTCCTGTTCCAGGAGGTCCTATAAGTAATGCTCCTTTAGGTATTTTCCCTCCTAATGATGTATATTTTTCTGGATTTTTCAAGAAATCTACTATTTCTTGAACCTCTTCCTTTGCTCCTTCTAAGCCAGCAACATCTTTAAATGATGTTTTAACTTCGGTGTTTTGGTCGAAGAGTTTAGCTTTAGATTTTCCAATATTGAAAATTTGACCTCCACCACCTCCACCAGCACCTCCAGACATACGTCTCATGATGAATATCCAAATACCTATAATTAGAGCAAATGGTAACAATGATAACAATAAATCTCCCCAAACATTTTGTTCAGTTTCATAATTAACTTGAGTATTTAACTCGTTTTCGTTAATAACATCAGTAAGTTTGTTTTCAAAGTTTTGGAGATCACCAAACTCAAATCTATAATTTGGTGTTTGACCAGAAATCGCAAAAAACTGTTGACTGTTTGACTTTTTGTGAATTTCTTTTTTGGAAGCATCACTTGTAAGATAAACTTTAGCTTCACGTTTATTAACAATTTCAACTTTTTCTATATCGCCTTTTTCAAGAAAACTAAAAAACTGAGCTGGAGATGTTGGATTGCCATCAGAGCCACCCATTCCTCCTGAAAAAACGTTTATAAATAAAAATATAGCAATAACAATTGCATATATCCAATATGCGTTTAGTTTTGGTTTTTTGTTTGTATTATTTGGTTTTTTATTATCTGACATCAAATTAATTTTAGTAACTAGTTTCTATTTCGGTTGTAACAGCATCTCCCCAAAGACTCTCTATATCGTAATACTCGCGTTTATGTTTTTGGAAAACATGTACAACCACATTAACATAATCCATTAAAACCCATTCTGCATTTTCAGCTCCTTCAATATGCCAAGGTTTATCTTTTGTTTCTTTACTTACTTTTTTATAGATAGAATTTACAATAGCGTTTACTTGTGTGTTGGATGTACCATCGCAAATTATGAAGTAGTCGCAAACCGTATTCTCAATTTCTCTAAGGTCTAAAATAGTTATGTTTTGACCCTTAACATCTTCAATACCATTTATAATTACTGAGATTAATTGGTCTGCATTCGTATTTTCTTTCGTCATTAAATTGTTTTAATTTTGGCAAAATTAATATTTTTTTATCTCATAGCATGAATTAAAACTATTAAGATAATTATAATTAATTCTTAAATATACCTTATGAATATAATCAAACTTAATGCCATTGACTCTTCAAATTCTTATTTAAGGATGTTATGCAGTAAAAAAACGATTGAAGATCTTACAGTTGTTGTTGCTAAACATCAAACAAATGGAAGAGGACAAATGGGAACAGTTTGGCAGGCAGAACAAGGAAAAAACCTTACTTGTAGTGTGTTTAAGCAAAACGATTGTGTTTCTATAGACAATCAATTTTACATAAGTATGGTTTCATCTTTAGCCATAATAAAAACCTTACAAAACTTTCAGTTACCAAAATTATATGTTAAATGGCCTAACGACATTTTGTCAGAGCAAAAAAAGATTTGTGGTATTTTAATTGAAAATATTATTAAAAATAATGATATAGAAGGATCTGTAATTGGAATTGGTTTAAATGTTAACCAAACACAATTTAGGCATTTACCTCAGGCATCTTCAATTTTAAATCTTACTGGAAGATGGTATTATACAGATGAAGTACTATCTGCTTTATTGAAAAATCTTAAGCACTACTTTCTGCAACTCAATCACGGAAAGCATGCTTCAATTAAAAGAGCTTATGAGGCACTATTGTTTAGAAAAAACAAACCTTCTACATTTAAAGATGTAAATGGTAAGATGTTTAGTGGATATATTAAAGGTGTAAACGAAAATGGAAATCTTCAAGTATTATTGGAAGATGGTTTAATAAGTGAATATGCTTTTAAAGAAATACAACTACTATATTAAAGACTAGATCTAAATTTCGTTAGGAATACTACTAACTAGCGTTTCAATAAATTTGCTTATGGGCCCTTTAATCATCATGGCCATCATAGGATTAAAGTCTCCAGCAAATGCAAGTTGAACATCACTTTTGTCAGTTTCAGTTTCTGTGATAAAACCTGTAAGTGAGAAATCTATTTTTCCGCCTGCTGCTCCTAAAACTATTTTATTAGGCGCATTTATTTCTTTCTTTTTTAAGATAATTTCTGGCATACCTTTTAGTGCAAATAGAAATTTATCTTCATCTAAAACTTCAAATTTGCTAATGTTTTCAGGCATTAATTTCTCGAAGTTTTTTACATCTGATAAAAAATCGAACACGTCTTGTGAGGATTTATCTATACTAATTTTAGGTGATTCTAATTTCATAATATTTTGTTTTACTTTAAGCTAATCAAATTGCATTCCATTCTGATGGACTTGCATTCCATTGTGACAAAGTTTCTAATTCTTTAGAAGTAATATATTTTGTGTCTAAAGCTTGTTCTAATAAGTTTTCGTAATTACTTAAGGTGTGCAAGGTTACGTTTTCTTTTTCAAAATTTTGTTTAGATACTTCAAAGCCATAAGAAAATATAGCTATCATTCCTTTGACATTTATATTAGCTTCTTTTAAGGCTTTAACAGCATTTAGGCTACTTTTTCCTGTGCTAATTAAATCTTCTATAACCACAACATTTTGTTCAGATTCTATAAAACCTTCTATTTGGTTTTGTCTACCATGTTTTTTGGCTTCAGGACGAACATAAATAAATGGTAAACCTAAATACTCTGCTACAAGCATTCCTATACCAATAGCTCCAGTTGCAACTCCAGCAATAACATCTGGTTTTCCATAGAAGTTAACTATGTGTTTTCCCATTTTTTCTCTCACATAATTTCTAATTGGAGGAAAAGACAAGATAATTCTGTTATCGCAATATATTGGAGATTTCCAACCAGAAGCCCAAGTAAAGGGCTCTTTTGGGCTTAATTTTATCGCATTTACTTGTAATAATACTTCTGCAGTTTTTTTTGCAGTGTTTTTGTCAAATATCATATGCGCGAAATTAGTAAAAAATACTATTTTTACTTACGAAAAACTTCTTTTTAAAACCAATGTATAAAATCTTTGTTGGTGACAAGCCAATTATTTTAACAACTAAAGTAGAACAAGAAACTAATTTTAAAAATTATTTACTGGATACAGTTAATATTGGAAAGATTATTGCAGAAATTAAAAAGAAGGATATTACTTCCATACGTCTAGTAGATGCAGACGAAAAAAACATACTTAAAAAGTTTTTAAAACTATTACCAAACGTTATTGCTGGTGGTGGAAAAGTTTACAACGATTATGGAGAAATCTTGTTTATTTATAGAAATAATAAATGGGATTTACC
>JABDPN010000215.1 GCA_013042715.1 Flavobacteriaceae bacterium
AAAACTGTAGATCAACAAAAGTTTGAAGGCTTAATTACTGAAGTTTTAGAAAATAAAATCGTTTTGAGCTGGAAAACTAGAGAAAAAAAACCAGTAGGAAAAGGAAAAATAACTGTTAATAAAAAAGCAGAAATTGCTATAAAAGATATAGAAGAAGCAAAAGTTAAGATAAAATTTTAATCCAGTATAATTATGGAAAATATTGCGTTAATTGAGTCATTTTCAGAATTTAAGGACGACAAACTAATAGATCGAGTAACCTTAATGGCAATATTAGAAGATGTTTTTAGAAATGCATTAAAGAAAAAATTTGGAGAAGACGATAATTTCGATATCATTATCAATCCAGATAAAGGCGATTTAGAAATTTGGAGAAATAGAGTGGTAGTAGCAGATGCAGATGTAGAAGATCCAAATCAAGAAATATCATTATCTGAAGCACGAAAAATTGAACCAGATTTTGAAGTAGGTGAAGATGTATCAGAAGAAGTTAAACTTATAGACCTAGGAAGACGATCTATCCTAGCATTACGTCAAAATTTAATTTCTAAAATTCACGAGCACGATAATACTAAAATCTATAAACAATTTAAAGATTTAGAAGGTGAAATATATAGTGCAGAAGTGCATCATATTCGTCATAGAGCGATTATACTATTAGACGATGATGGTAACGAAATTATCTTACCAAAAGAAAGACAAATACCTTCAGACTTCTTTAGAAAGGGAGAGAATGTAAGAGGTATAATAGAAAGTGTTGAACTTAAAGGTAACAAACCTTCAATTATTATGTCTAGAACAGCTCCAGTATTCTTAGAAAAATTATTCGAACAAGAAATCCCTGAAGTTTTCGATGGATTAATTACTGTAAAAAATGTGGTAAGAATTCCAGGAGAAAAAGCAAAAGTAGCAGTAGACTCTTACGATGACAGAATAGATCCAGTAGGAGCATGTGTTGGTATGAAAGGTTCACGTATACATGGTATAGTTAGAGAACTTGGAAATGAAAATATTGATGTAATAAACTACACTAATAATACACAATTATATATTACAAGAGCTCTAAGTCCTGCAAGAGTAACTTCAATTAAACTTGATGAAGAAAACAAAAGAGCTGAAGTTATTTTAAAACCAGAAGAAGTAAGCAAAGCAATTGGACGTGGAGGTCATAATATTAGACTTGCAGGTCAATTAACAGGTTATGAGATTGATGTGTTTAGAGAAGGAGTAGAAGAAGATGTAGAGTTATCTGAATTCTCAGACGAAATAGAATCTTGGATAATAGAAGAATTTTCTAAAGTAGGTTTAGATACAGCTAAAAGTATATTAGAGAAAGATGTAGATGATCTTGTAAAAAGAACAGATTTAGAAGAAGAAACAATTTTAGACGTTATTAGAATTCTTAAAGAAGAATTTGAAGAGTAATATAATTTAGTATTTTAAAGGCAATTTATGGCTGGAACAATTAGATTAAATAAGGTTTTACGCGAATTAAACATTTCTTTAGATCGTGCTGTAGAGTATTTAGAGAAAAAAGGAATAGAAATTGAGCATAGACCTACAACAAAAATCACAGACGAAGTATATGAAATTCTATCGGATGAATTTCAAACAGATGCTAGTAAAAAAGTAGCATCTAAAGAAGTTAGTGAAGCAAAGCAGAAAGAAAAAGAAGCTCTGCAACTCGCGCGTGAACAAGAAATAGAAGAGAAGCGCAAAGTAGAAGAAGTTTCATCGCCAGAAATTGTAAAAGCAACTACTAAGCTGTCAGGACCTAAAAAAGTTGGTAAGATTGAATTAGAGAAACCTCAAAAGAAAGAACCTGTTGAGGAAAAATCTAAAGAAGAAAAAGTTGTAAAAGCACCTAAGAAAAAAGCTCCAGTTAAAAAAACTGAACCAGTAAAGGTTGTTGCAAAGAAAAAGGAGCCCAAAGAAAAAGAAGTAACTAAAAAAGTAGAAGCACAGCCTGAGGAAAACAAAAAAGAAAGTGTTAAAACGCAATATCAAAAACTTTCTGGTCCAAAATCTACAGGCGAAAAGATAGATCTTTCTGTTTTCGCTAAACCTAAGAAAAAGAAAGAAGAAAAAAAGCAACCAGTAAAATCAAATACTGATGCTAAAAAGAAAAGAAGAAGAATAAGTAAAGGTCCTAACCAGGGTCAAGT
>JABDPN010000225.1 GCA_013042715.1 Flavobacteriaceae bacterium
CAAATTTCAAATCTGTTTTATCTGAAGGTTTGTAAACACCATTAATAAAAGCCATTTGGATTTTTGTAGGTGCAATTAGTCGTGTAATTGGAGCGTAATTCCCTTGTGAGACTCCAGAAACAGGAACGACATATTCGTAAATGGCATTAATAGCACTTGTACTACTTACTATATAATCACCTTGATTATCTCCAACCAATGTAAACCTAACGCTAAAAAGTTCGTCATCTGGGTTGTTAGAAAACACAAAAACCTCTTCGCCATTTACAAGTTCTTTTTTGTAAAGAATTCGGTTTTCGTTATACGATTCTGGAACTACAGAAGGCGCTACCATTTGCAAATCATCATCTCCTGAATTTGCTAATACTTCTACTTGTTCTGTAGATAAATTTTGTTGTAAAGGTTGGTTTTTGGCATCATTTTCAGAGTAGAAACTTGCATTAATTTTAAGCTTTTCTGTTTTATGAGATCCTCCTCCATAGGCAATAAAACGCGAATAATTCCTATCGCTAAACTGATAGTCTATTGTAATTCGCATTTCTGAAGTTATAGGATAGGTCGCATTAAATATAATTTCTCCTGCATTATAATCTATAATATAATCTTTGTTTTCGCCTCGTTGAAGTGCAATTCCATTAAGGTAAACCGTTTCACTTCCAGAAACAATTAACACATATAATTCTCCATTTTGGCCTCTTAGTTTGTAAGGTCCTTGATTACCTTCTTGAGCTGTAATTTGACTTCTAGCAAATTGTCCTCTTACTAATGCTCCAGCAGCAAAAAGATTAGAATTTGAGTTCTCTTGATTAAGGTTAGCATTAACTAGAAGTCCTTGAACACGTTTAGAAAACTTTCCAAAGTAAGAATTGTTATTCTGAAGATCAATGTCTCCGGCTCTAATGTTCCAGTTATCGCTATATAACTCAATAAAAACTTGGTCGAATTCATCTAAACGCTGCGAATAACCACTTTCTTGTAACGGAATATTGGCATCTTGGATGGATGCTCGTAACGACACTTTATCGTTAAGTTTACCAGAAATCTGCAAATCTAATTCGCTATTTAAAACAGAATTTTGATTGTTGCCAATAGTCACTCCTCTGGAAATACTTCCAGATGTTGTTAAACCCTCAAAAGGCTTAAAGGTTCTAGTTTCGCTAGGTTGTGATAGTCTGTAAAGTTTATTTAGATCTTTTGTATTATCTACTATTATACTCTCGTCAAGTTGTTTGTATGTTTTGGTTATAAACTCAGGAAATCTTAAGTACTCAACAATTAATGTGTCAGTTGTTAAAGGTGTTTTAAGCCTTAATAATGCTTTTTTAAAGTCTATTGTATACTGTGAAGAATCAATAATTCGTCCTTGTTTATCCTTTAAAATAAACCTGGTAGAATTTATGCTTACGCTATCTATTTGTATAGTATCTTTTACTACAATTTTTTTAGTTACATATGTGGATTTTGTGTCTTGAGCAAGCGCACCAAAACCTAGTAATAAAAAAATAGTAAAAAGTAAAATTCGCATCCTTATAAATAAACTTCAAACACTGTAAAATATTTTGTTAATACTTTTCGTTAAATCTCTTCTAAAATATAAGTGTAAAAGTACTGCATTATTTATTTTAGCTGAAATTCTTAATAATATACATGAAAATAATCTCATATAATGTTAACGGTATTCGAGCTGCACTAAATAAGGGCTTTATTGAATGGTTAAAAAGTGCAAATCCAGATGTTATATGTTTGCAAGAAATTAAAGCCACGAAAGAGCAACTGGATGTTTCACTTTTTGAAGAAGCAGGATATAATTATCATTATTGGTTTAGCGCTCAAAAGAAGGGTTATAGTGGTGTTGCAGTACTTTGTAAATCTAAACCAGATTATATAGAATATGGAACAGGAATAGAAAGTATGGATTTTGAAGGAAGGAATCTAAGAGTAGATTTTGGAGACATTTCTGTAATGAGCATGTATTTACCTTCTGGAACAAATGATGCAAGATTGACCTTTAAGTTTAATTACATGGACGAAATAAAGGATTACTTAACTGCTTTAAGAGCAAAAAGACCTAATCTTGTAGTTTGCGGTGATTATAACATATGTCATGAGGAAATAGATATTCATAATCCTAAAATGAGGGGCGTTTCAGGATTTTTACCTGAAGAGCGTCAATGGTTAGGAGAATTTATCGATTCAGGATTTATCGATTCGTTTCGCTATCTACATCCAGAATTACAACAATACAGTTGGTGGAGTTACAGAGCAAATGCTAGAGCAAATAATAAAGGTTGGCGTTTAGATTATGCAATGGCTTCGGAACCATTAAAAGATAAAATAAAAAGAGCTTTAATACTCACTGAAGCAGTACATAGCGATCATTGTCCAATATTATTAGAAATTGAAAATTAAATTAAAATGATAAAAAAAATCTCAATCTTATTAACAGTATTAATAGTTTTTAGTTCTTGTGTATCACCAAAAGTTTATAAAGAACTGGAGGGAAAATATTCTACTTTAAAGAAGGACTATAATGCTTTAGAAGAAGAAAATGGTAATCTTGAAGATCAGAAAAATCAGTTATTACACGATTTAAATACTCTAGCTAAACAATATGATAATGCTGTAACTAAAAACGATAAGCTTAAAAGTGATTATGAAGCATTAAAGGTGAAATATGACAATTTGAATAATTCTTATACAGCATTAGAAGAGAATAGTTCTGTAGCTATTGCAGAAAACGCTAAGAAAAATAGAGAATTACTAGCGCAACTTGAAGCTAAAGAGCAAGCGTTAGCTATAGAAAACGAAAGGTTAAAACAACTGGAAAAAGATTTAGCAGATCGTTCTAACAGAGTAAACGAATTAGAAAGTTTAATTGCAGCTAAAGATCAAGCAATGCGAGATTTAAAAGATGCTATTTCCAGAGCATTAACAGATTTTGAAGGAAAAGGTCTAACTGTAGAACAACGCGATGGCAAAGTATACGTATCTATGGAGAACAAGTTGTTATTTAAATCTGGAAGTTGGGCCGTTGGACAAGAAGGACAACAGGCAGTTGAACAACTTGGAGAGGTTTTAGCAAACAATCATGATATTGCAATTCTAATAGAAGGCCATACAGATAATGTACCTTACTCAGGAAGTGGGCAGCTAAAAGGAAATTGGGATTTATCTACAAAAAGAGCTACGGCAATAGTAAAAATCTTGAAATCTAATCCTAAAATTAATCCTGAGAATTTAACGGCTGCTGGACGTGGAGAATTTGCTCCAATTGCTACAAACAAATCCTCAGAAGGAAGAGCAAAAAACAGACGAATTGAAGTTATTTTAACTCCAAAACTTGATGAAATTTCAAAATTGTTAAACGAAATCTAAAGAATGATTTATACAACACTACCAGATACTAATGTAAAAGTTAGTAAAATTTGTTTGGGCACAATGACTTTTGGCAATCAGAATACAGAATCTGAAGGTCATGAGCAATTAAGTTTCGCATTAGATAATGGTGTTAATTTTATTGATACAGCTGAACTCTATCCTGTACCAGCAACTGCTGAAACCTATGGTAGAACAAGTGAAATTATTGGAAGTTGGTTAACTAAAACAGGTCTACGTGATAAAGTTATTCTGGCAAGTAAAATTGCTGGAGGAGGCGATTATACTGAACATATTAGAACTACAGATTTTGCTGATTCTATTGAAGATGCAGTAAATGGAGAATTAAAAAGGTTACAGACAGAATATATAGATTTGTTTCAGTTGCATTGGCCAGAACGTAACACAAATCGTTTTGGTGTACGCGATTACAAACACGATATGTGGGAAGATAATTTCAACAGCGTTCTTCACGCTTTAGAAAAAGTGATTACAGCAGGTAAAGTAAGGTATGCAGGTTTATCTAACGAAACTGCTTGGGGAACGATGCGTTATTTAGAAGAATTTAAAAAGCAAGAACTTCCAAGAATGATTACTATTCAAAATTCGTACTCATTATTAAATAGAACTTTTGAAGGTGGACTTTCAGAAGTTTCACTACGTGAGAATATAGGCTTATTAGCCTATTCACCAATGGCATTTGGCGTTTTAAGTGGTAAGTATATAGAGAAAAAAGATTCTCCAAATTCTAGACTTAACTTACATCCTAGATTTGCTAGATATAGTAGCGAACAATCTACTGAGGCAACAAGAGAATATTTAAAAATTGCAAATAAGTATAACTTAAGTTTGGCGCAAATGGCTTTAGCATTTGTAAATCAACAACCTTTTGTTACTAGTAATATTATTGGTGCTACTAATCTTAAACAACTTAAAGAAAACATTGATAGTATAAACCTAGAATTAAATAATGAAATTCTAGATGAAATAAATACTATACATTCTAGAATACCAAATCCTGCACCATAATTATTACAAATGGATTCTAATTTTTAATAATCCATAAAGCGGACAAAAAATGGCAAATGAAATTGAGAGAAAATTTTTAGTGAAGAATGAAAACTTTAAAAGGGATTCATTTAAAAAAACTAAAATTGTCCAAGGATTTTTATCTACAGTTCCAGAGAGAACTGTTAGGATAAGAATAAAAGGAGAAAAAGGATTTATTACTATTAAAGGTTTAGGTAATGAATCTGGGATGTCAAGATATGAGTGGGAAAAAGAAATTTCAGTTGAAGATGCAAAGGATTTATTAAAAATTACCGAACCAGATGTTATTTATAAAACAAGATACAATGTAAAATCCGGACGTCATACCTTTGAAGTAGATCAATTCTATGGAGAAAATGATGGACTAATTGTTGCTGAAGTAGAATTATCTTCAGAAGATGAGAAATTTTTAAAACCAGATTGGTTGGGTATAGAAGTAACTGGACAAACAAAGTATTACAATTCTATGTTAACAAAAAACCCTTTTAAAAAGTGGGAGTTTAAATAGGTTTAAAAATAAAAAAGCCTAACTTTTCAGTTAGGCTTCACTAGTTATTTTAATTGATTTCCTTTCTTATCAAAAAAGTGAAATTCTAAATATGTGTAAGCGTCTCTAGGTTGAATTTTTACCCATTTTTTATGTTTAAAAAACCATTTTAAACGTATTGAAAGCCATCCTTTTGTTAAAAAGGCAGCAATAAATGGATGTGTGCTTAAAGTTAAACTTTTATAGTCTTTCTTAAATAATTGTTCTAATTGGTGTTCTAGAGTTTCAATTAAAACAATTGGTGCTTCAACCTCTTGTCCATTATTATCAGGATGTTTTTCCCTGGTTTTAATATTCATTTCTGGTCTCACACGCTGTCTTGTCATTTGTATCAAGCCAAATTTACTAGGAGGTAATATTTTATGCTTTGCTCTATCATCTTTCATTTCTTCACGAAGATGATTAAATAAAGCTCTTCTATTATCGGCTTTTGCCATATCAATAAAATCTACTACAATAATTCCGCCCATATCACGTAAACGTAATTGACGAGCAACTTCTGTAGCTGCAAGTAGATTTACTTCTAAGGCTGTTTCTTCTTGGCTTGTGGATTTATTAGAACGATTTCCGCTATTTACATCTATTACATGTAATGCTTCAGTATGTTCTATTACCAAATACGCGCCTTTTGCAGTAGAAACTGTTTTGCCAAAAGAGGTTTTTATTTGTCTTTCTATTCCATGTTTTTCGAAAATTGGAACATTAGATTGATACAACTTAACAATTGATTCTTTTTTAGGTGCAATTTTTTGCACGTAATCTTTAATTTGAAAATAAAGTTCTTCATCGTCTATAATAATACTTGTAAAAGTATCATTAAAGATATCACGTAATATAGAAGAAGCTTTGTTCATTTCTCCCAAGACTTTACTTGGCAAATGCGCTTTGTTTAGTTTTTTACACATTGCTGTCCATCGACTAAGCAAGTTTTGTAAATCTTGATCTAGTTCAGCAACTTTTTTGCCTTCTGCAACAGTACGTACTATAACACCAAAACCTTTTGGAGTTATACTTTTCACCAATCGCTTTAGTCTGTCTTTTTCCTCTTTAGATTCAATTTTTTGTGAAATTGAAATACGATCTGAAAAAGGAACTAAAACAATATATCGTCCAGCAATAGATATTTCGGAACTTATTCTTGGACCTTTGGTCGAGATTGGTTCTTTTACTATTTGTACTAAAACAGATTGATTTTGTTTTAAAACTTCAGAGATTTTACCATTTTTCTCTATGTCTTTTTCAAATGGGAAATTTTTTAAAGAATAATCTTTAAGCTTACCTGTGCTTACACGTTTTACAAATTTTAAAAGGGAAGGCAATTGTGGACCTAAATCGTGATAATGCAAAAATGCATCTTTTTCGTAACCTACATTAACAAATGCAGCATTTAGACCTTGTACAGATTTTCTTGTTTTAGCAATAAAAACATCACCAACAGAAAATTTGTTATCGTCTTCATCCCTTTGCAATTCTATTAGTTTTCCATCTTTTAATAAAGCAAAATCAACAGCATTTGAACTAGAACGAATGATTAATTCTTTATTCATCTTGTTAATTTTTAATCCATACTTTTCAGTACAGATGGATTAAACTTAAAATTTTGATCACAGGATTTTAAACTGTAAAAATTCATTTTTTAGCAAGGTAGTCGTGCTATTTATAAAAATGAATTTAATATCAAAGAACGTTTTTATTAAACCGAAAAAGTAGTTAAAGAACTACTTTTTCAACTATTTAGTTTTTTTGTGACGATTAGCGCGTCTTCTTTTTTTACGCTTGTGCGTCGCTACCTTGTGTCTTTTTCTTTTTTTACCACTTGGCATAAAATGTCTTGTTTTTAATTAATATTATTTTAATGTTTTCTTACTTAACTTCAACGTTAGCTTTTACACCTTCTACAAATACTTTTGCAGGTTTAAAAGCAGGTATGTTGTGAGCTGGGATTTTGATAGTTGTATTTTTAGAAATGTTTCTACCTGTTTTTTCTGCTCGTGTTTTAATAATGAAGCTACCAAATCCTCTTAGGTATACATTATCTCCATTTTCTAGAGAATTTTTAACTTCACTCATAAATGTTTCAACAGTTGCTTGAACATCTCCTTTCTCGATTCCTAATTTATCTGAAATCTTTGCTACTATATCAGCTTTAGTCATTACTTTAATTTTTTAGGGTTGTTTTAAAATATAAAGGATGCAAATATAGTTATTTTAAATTCAATAAATCAAACCTAAATCATTAAATTTTAACCTAATAAACCTTTATTTTTGTATGCTGTTTACATATTTAAATGAATTTTACAGAAATTTTAAGTCGTTGGTACTCAGATAAAAAGAGAATATTGCCTTGGAGGTTAACAAAAGACCCTTATTATATTTGGTTGTCTGAAATTATCTTACAGCAAACCCAAATTAGTCAAGGATTACCTTATTATATAAAATTTGTAAGAAAATATCCTACTGTTGAAGCCTTAGCGAATGCTAAAGAAGAAGAAGTACTTAAACTTTGGCAAGGACTGGGCTATTACTCTAGAGCAAGAAACTTGCTTGAAACAGCTAAATATATAACAGAAGCATTAAGTGGGAGTTTACCAGATAATTATAAAGACTTGCTTAGACTTAAAGGAGTTGGAGATTATACGGCAAGTGCAATAGCTTCTATTTGTTACAACGAATCTTGTGCTGTTGTAGATGGAAATGTATATCGTGTTTTATCAAGGTATTTTGGAATTAAAACACCAATTAACTCTACACAAGGTAAAAAGGAATTTAAAGCATTGGCACAGCGTTTACTTCCTAAAACGAATATTGGTGATTACAATCAAGCAATAATGGAATTTGGAGCTATTCAATGCAAACCTAAAAACCCAGATTGTAATGTGTGTCCATTAAATATCTCATGCGATGCTTTAAAGTCTAATAGAGTAGACTTTTTCCCAGTTAAATTAAAAGCGCAGAAACCAATCAAACGCTATATTAACTTTCTAGTTTATTTATCTAATGATAATTCAACCATGCTTGAGAAACGAGAAGGAAAAGGGATTTGGAGAGGATTGTATCAGTTCCCATTTATAGAAACGAAAAATAGCGCTTCTGAAAAAGATATCAAACCTTTAGTGCCAAAACAGTATGCTGAAATCACGTTATATAATTCGGAAGATATAATACATAAATTGTCGCATCAGCATTTACATACAAAATTCTGGATAGTTCATGTTAATTCTCTTGAAGAGCAAAGTGTAAAGATTTCAGAAATAAGGTCTTATCCAGTTCCAATACTTATAAGCAACTTTATAGAAGCCTTCAATTTTTAAATTAAAAAAATCTGATATTTTTTTATTACTTTTAAAAAAATGAGGATTAAAACCACTAATTTTGTGGCAATAAAAATAAGAACATGTCAGGAACATTAAACAAAGTAATGCTAATTGGGCATTTAGGAGACGAAGTTAAATTACATTATTTTGACGATAGAAATTGCATTGGTAGATTTCCATTAGCGACTAATGAAACTTATACCAACAGACAAACTAACGAGCGTGTTACCAATACAGAATGGCATAATATTGTAGTTAGAAATAAAGCTGCAGAGATTTGTGCTAAATACCTTAAAAAAGGTGATAAAGTATATATAGAAGGTAGAATAAAAACACGTAAATGGCAAGACGATAAAGGTAACGATAGATTCTCTACAGAAATTCATTGTACAGATTTTACGTTCTTAACTACCAAAGGAGAAACAGGAAATGCTCCAATGCCTAGTCAAGAACCACAGCAAATCCAAAAACCTCAAACAGATACTTCATCTGTAGTAGAAGAGGAAGACGATTTACCCTTTTAATGTTAAACTAATACCAAACTTTTGGACCCTGAACCCTATAGCTTAGTATTTCTTGTAAACACTTTTGACGCTTCATTAGTGTCTGGAATTGTATTGTTTATAATATTACTATTTTTCTCTGCTTTAATTTCTGGTTCAGAAGTTGCACTTTTTTCATTATCTCAAACAGATTTGGATAAAGAATTAGAGGAAAAATCAAATGCCATAGCGATTGTTTCCAAGCTTTTAAAAAGACCACAAAAATTACTGGCAACCATTTTAGTTGCTAATAATTTTATCAATATTGCGGTTGTTATTCTTTTCGCATATTTAGGCGATAGAATATTTGGAGCGATTCAACCTTGGTGGTTAAAATTTTTATTAGAAGTAGGACTTGTAACATTTTTAATTTTATTATTTGGAGAAATATTACCAAAAATTTACGCTAGTAGAAATAATGTAAAGTTTTCTAAAATAATGGCTGTTCCCTTAAATATTTTAGATAAGCTATTTTCTCCTGTAAGCCTACCAATGCAAAGTTTAACCAAGTTTATTAATAACAGATTAAGAAATCAAAAATCTAACATAAGTGTTGACCATTTATCGCAAGCTTTAGAGTTAACTTCTGAAGAAGATACAACCAAAGAAGAGCATAAAATATTACAAGGTATTGTAACCTTCGGAAATACAGATACTAGACAAGTTATGCAACCAAGAATAGATTTGTTTGCACTTGATATGAACATGAAATTTAGCGAGATTCTTCCTGTAATACTTAAAAATGGTTATTCAAGAATTCCTGTTTTTGAAGATAATGTCGATAAAGTAATTGGGATACTCTATGTAAAAGATTTATTACCATACCTTAATAAGATAGAATACAACTGGACAAGTTTGTTGCGAGATCCATTTTTTGTACCAGAGAATAAGAAACTAGATGATTTACTCGTAGAATTTCAAGAAAAAAAAGTACATCTAGCTGTTGTAGTAGATGAATACGGCGGAACATCTGGAATTGTATCTCTTGAAGATATTATCGAGGAAATAGTTGGCGATATTAGTGATGAATTTGATGACGACCAATTGATATATTCTAAGCTTGACGACAATAATTTTGTGTTTGAAGGAAAAACAAATCTTAAAGATTTTTATAGAATTATTAAACTAGACGATGAAGAGATTTTTGAGAACAATAAAGGTGAATCTGAAACCATTGCAGGTTTTGTTTTAGAGATTTCTGGTAGTTTCCCAAGAATAAATAGTGAAATAAAATTTAAAAATTACGTTTTTAAAATAGAGTCTATAGATAACAAGCGTATTAAACGTTTAAAAGTTACTATTAAGCAATAATGAAAAAGGTTATTACTATTTGTTTTCTTGTTTTTATGTTTGCTTGTGGTGAAGAGCACTTGCCAAAACCCAAAGCATTTTTAAGATTAGATTATCCAAAACCAGAATATTATCAAGTAGAAACAAACTTACCTTTTACCTTTGAAAAAAATAAACTAGCTGTAGATGTCTATAAAGTTAAAACAACTGCTAGCGGAACTTCTCAGTCTATAGATTTGGAATATCATAAACTAAAAGGCACTATTTACCTCACATACAAAAAGGTTTTAAAAAATAATTTAAACACCTATTTGTTAGATGCACAAAACATTACTCAAAAACATACAATTAAAGCAGACGAGATAGTAGAACAACCTTTTATTAATGCTAAAGAAATGGTTTATGGAATGTTTTATGAGGTTGGAGGAAATGCAGCTTCCCAATCACAGTTTTATCTAACAGACAGCATAAACCATTTTGTAACTGGTAGTTTATATTTCTATGTAAAACCTAATTACGATTCTATATTACCTGCTGCAGATTATCTAAAAAATGATATTAGGCATATTATGGAATCACTTAAATGGAAAGAATAAAAAAACCACTCAATTGAGTGGTTTTAAATTTTTATAAAAGATTGTAATTAGGCTTTACCTTCTTTTTTACAACAGTCTTTTTTGCAATCGTCTTTACAAGCTTTTTTCTTAGGCTTTTCTGTTTTAGCTTTTTCTGAGCAGCATTCTTTTTTACAATCTGGCGCACATTCTTTTTTCTCTTTTTTATCTGCGCAACATGCTTTCTTACAGTCTGGTTTGCACTCTTTTTGAGCAGCAAAAGTGTCAACAGTCTTCATGTCTTCTACAGAATACGTGTCTCCTGTTTTAGTAACCGTTTCCACTAAATTTTCAGTATTTACCTTAGCTTCATCAAACTCTACCATTGCTAATTCTTTTCCAAAATCTACAGTTGCAGATTTCACACCATCCATTTTGGCTAATTTCTTTTCTATGGTTTTTGCGCAACCCATTTCGCAAGTCATACCTTTGATAGTAAACTCTGCTTTAGCATATGTTGCATTAGGATCGAGTTCTGCTTTTTTAGAAACTTCGGTTTCAACATTAATAACCTTAGGTTGTTTCTCGTTTTTACAAGCTACAATTACTAAGGCTAGAATAGCAATTGTTAATATTTTTTGTAATGATTTCATATTGTTTAAAATTTGTTTAAAACAAAAATAGAAATAAAAAGCATTTATAAAAGTTAATTTCCTCAATTTTGCACATTCAATTACAATAGATGTTTGCTAAAAACAAAAAGTGGTTTTTTCTTTTTATACTTTCTTTAGTTTGGGGAAGTTCGTTTATTCTTATTAAAAAAAGTTTAATAGGATTAACGGCTTTACAACTTGGAGCACTACGTATTATTATATCTGGCTTATTTATATTTTTAATTGGATCTCATAAGCTTAAATCCTTATCTAGAACAGATTGGAAATGGATAATGGTTACTGGAGTTGTTGGGACTTTTCTGCCTGCTTTTTTGTTTGCTTTCGCCATTTCTGAAATTGATAGTTCTGTCGCTTCAATTTTAAATTCGTTAACACCTTTAAATACTATTTTGTTAGGTTTTTTCTTGTTTAGCATTAGCTCTACAAGGCGTCAAATTACTGGTGTTATTATTGGATTTATTGGAACTTCAATATTAATAGGAGCTGGAATAAATTTAAATCCAGACCAAAATTACTTATATGCACTTTTTATTATTCTTGCAACTTTTTTGTATGCAACCAATATTAATATTATAAAGCATTATTTACAAGATGTGAGCGCACTTGCAATAGCAACAGGTAATTTTGCTACCGTTATTATTCCTGCATTTTTAGTATTAATTTTCACTGGATTTTTTAAGGTAGAAGTTCTAACAAATCCAGATTTAAAAATGGCAATGATTTACATTGTTATTTTATCTGTTTTTGGTACAGCTTTAGCAAAAGTTATGTTTAATAAAATGGTGCAAATATCTACTCCTGTTTTTGCATCGTCCGTAACGTATTTAATTCCTATAGTTGCTTTAGCTTGGGGAATTATTGATGGTGAATCTTTTAGTTTTAAACAAGGGCTTGGATCAGCTTTAATCTTGTTTGGAGTTTATTTATCTAACAGAAAACGATAAAAAAAGTCCAAGACTTTGTCTTGGACTTTTTGCTAATTGTAATAATTAGTATTAATTAAAATCTTCAGCACTTACACCTTCATTTAATTTAATGTTAGTAACATTAAAAATAATAGTTTGTGGTCCAGATTTTTGAGTAAAATGATAAGGGAAAGAAATACCGTCAACTGGAGAATACTTGTCGTAAACAACAACACTTGTCATTTCTTGTTCTCCCATTTTTGTAGTTTCTTCAGTTCTTAACAAGTAACCATTTTCTACATCGTAAAATCTATACTCATTATCAACTTTTACTTTGTAAACATCTTTTCCATCTATAGTAGTTATAGCTTCAAGAGACATCGCATCATCTGTAAAACCTAACTCTTCAAACAATGATCCTTTTTTAAGTTTATCTAACATTTGTTCTGGCATAGGCTGTTTCATACCTTGTTGCTCTATATAACCAGTTTCTCCATTAAATGCTTGTTTCATTATGGTTCCCATGCCTTCTATGTTCATAGAAATACTCATTTTGTTAGGAGCCATGTTTTTCATTTCAGCAGTTGGTTTAAAAGGTGCTCCTTCTATAGTAACATTAGCACTTGTATGAATAGAGTTTACACTAGTTAGGTTGTCTTTTCCTCCAATTGCATCTATGTATTTATCAATAACAGTACGTGCAGTTACTCCAGCTGGAATTGGCTTAGAAAATTCTGGCTTGTCAACTTCATTTCCATAAGGATCAAAGTATTTAACAGGAATTCCTGTTTTCTCAAGACTTTCTACAACATCACTTCCTTTACCAACAACAATAAATCTTGCATTTTCAGCTTTAAAATATTTATTAGCTACTCGTTGTACATCATCTATAGATACAGCGTTGATTTTTTCAAGATATGTTTCGTAAAAATCACTTGGTAATTCATTTATCTTAATGTTTAGAGCATAACGCGCTAAAGTTTGTGGTCGCTCTAAAGCTAAAACGAAATCTCCAACATATTTTGCTTTTGCATTAGCTAAAGCACTTGCTTCAACGGGTTCGGTTTTAATTCTATTAATTTCTTTAAGTGTTTCTACAACAGCACTATCAGTTACCATATTTCTAACAGCAGCACCAGCTCTAAATTGTGCGATGTATTTATCTGTTCCAATTGAAGAACGCGCACCATAAGTCCACCCATTTTCCTCACGTAGGTTCATGTTTAAGTAGCTGTTAAAACCACCTCCAAGAATTTTGTTTGCTATTAAAACTGCATGATAGTCTGGATCACTCATTTTTAACTGTACATTATTTGTTAAAGAAATATTAGATTGTACAGCATTAGGCATGTCTACAAAGTTAATTTGTGTGTATTGAACATTTGGATTTGCATCAGGTACTCCATAGTTAACTTCTGCACCCTTATCCCATTCTCCAAAATACTTTTTAACCTGTTTCTTTACTGTCTTAAAATCTACATCACCAATAACAACTAAATAAGCATTATTTGGGTTAAAGTATTTTTGATAGAAAGCATTTACATTATCTAGTTTAACACTATTTAAAGTTTCCTCTGTTACAAACTCACCATAAGGATGATGTGTTCCATAAGATAATGCTCTACGTACTCTAGCAGCGACAGCTTCAACACTTTTCTTTTCTGTTTTTAAACCTTCAATAGCTTTATCAAGTTCTTTTTGGAATTCTTCCTCAGTAAGTAAAGGATTAATTGCAGCATCTGCCATTAGTTCTAAAATACGCTCAGAATATTTGGATAATCCACTTGCAAAAGCACTACTTGAACCAAATCCTAGATTAGCACCTAAAAAATCGATTTCTTCATTAAAATCGTCTTTAGAGATAGATGTTGTTCCATTTCCAAGCATAGCTCCTAATAACGAGGAAACACCTGCTTTATCACCTTCTAGCATTGGGATATTGTCTATTGTTAAACTATATGATACTCTAGGTAACTTCTTATTTTCTACAACTAGAACTTTTAATCCATTATTTAACTCAAATTCTGCAGGAGTTTTAAGTGTAATTTTTGGAGCAGGTCCTGGCTTTGGTTGTTTTGATCTGTCAATTTGTGCACTTACACCAATAGACATTAAAAACATTACAAGTAATACTGATATCTTTGTTTTCATATTATAATATCTTTTCATTCTTAGTTTTCAGTTTTTTCTTCAGGTAAATACTCTAAAATTAATCGCTTATCAAGAGTTAAATATTTTTTAGCAACCTCTTGAATTTCTTCACGAGTAATAGATCTGTAAATATCAATTTCGTTATTAATAAGGTTAGTATCTTCATATAACATATGGTATCTAGCAAGTGAGTTAGCAATACCTTCTATACTTGAATTAGAGTTTACAAATTGGCTTTCAAATCTGTTTTGAAGTTTTTCGTAATCTCTTTCAGAAATTAATTCAGATTGAAGTTTAACAATTTCTTCATCAATTTCTTTTACTAAATCATCTAATGAAATTTCTCCTAATGGTAAACCAAAAATGATATATGTACCATAATCTTCCTGACTTAGGTTAATTGCTCCTGCTTGTAAAGCCATTTTCTTTTCGTCAACAAGTTTTTTATAAAGTTTAGAAGATTTTCCAGTACTTAAATAATTAGATATCATATCTAATACATAAGCATCTCTCTCTTTAAAAGAAGGTGTTCTAAAAGCAGTCATAACAGCAGGAATCTGAATATTAGGATCGTAAGCTTTTGCATTAATAACCTCTGTTAAGGGGTCTTCTTTAGGTAAGTCTCTAACAATATCTTTACCTCTTGGAATAGGTCCAAAATAATCTTCAACCATTTTTTTAACTGAAGGAACATCAATATCCCCAGCAACTACTAATACAGCATTATTTGGTACATAGAATTTTTTGTTAAATGCTTGAAACTCTTCTAAAGTTGCAGCATCTAAATGGTCCATTGAACCAATAGTTGTCCATCTGTAAGGATGTTTTTTAAACATATTCTTTTTAACATACTCTAAAAATCTTCCGTAAGGACTATTATCGACACGAAGTCTTTTTTCTTCTTTAACAACTTCATTTTGCGTATCAACACCTATTTTGTTGATAATTGGGTGAAGTAAGCGTTCAGATTCCATCCATAATCCAAGTTCTACATTATTAGAAGGGAAAACTTCATAATAATACGTTCTGTCATCTGTAGTATTAGCATTATTACTTCCTCCATTAGATGTTACAATAGTAAACCACTCACCACGAGGAATATTTTCTGTTCCTTCAAATAATAAGTGTTCAAAAAAGTGAGCAAATCCAGTGCGTTCTGGATTTTCATCTTTAGCTCCTACGTGATACATAACAGAGGTTGTTACTACTGGAGCAGAATTGTCTTGGTGAAGAATAACATGCATGCCATTGTCTAGATCGTATTCTTCAAATTTAACTTCTTGTGCAGTAAGAGCAAATGTTGCCAATACTAAAGAAGCAAGAGAAAAAAAGCGTTTTTTCATATGTGTGAATTTAATTAATAATTACTATTTGTATTTGCTTTTGTAAGAATGTTACAAATATTAACAAAAATATGAAACCATTTTTGAGAAACTTCTAAATTAACAATTTAATAACTAAATATTAGGTGATAAAAACATTTGTAGATTAAGGAAATAGCCTTATATTTGCACTCATTTTTTAGTAAAATTATTAATAAATTTTAAACGTTACGCTATGTACGCAATTGTAGAGATAGCAGGGCAACAATTTAAAGTTGAAAAAGACCAAAAAGTTTTTGTTCATCGTTTACAAACAGAAGAAGGAAAGAAAGTAGCTTTCGATAATGTTCTTTTGATTGGAGATGGTGACAATGTAACTGTAGGCGCCCCAG
>JABDPN010000226.1 GCA_013042715.1 Flavobacteriaceae bacterium
CAGGTGTACTCGGATCATCAATACCTGTCGTTTCCTCACAATCCGTTAAACCATCGCCATCTGTATCTGTTGTATTAATTCCTATTGGATCACATGGATCATTTGGATCACTTGTTGGTCCGCCTGGGAACGTTGTTGGATCTTCCGGTGTACTCGGATCATCAATACCTGTAGTTTCTTCACAGTCTGTTAATCCATCGCCATCTGTATCTGTCGTATTAATTCCGATTGGATCACATGGATCATTTGGATCACTTGTTGGTCCGCCTGGGAAGGTTGTTGGATCTTCAGGTGTACTCGGATCATCAATACCTGTGGTTTCTTCACAGTCTGTTAATCCATCACCATCTGTATCTGTCGTATTAATTCCTATTGGATCACATGGATCATTTGGATCACTTGTTGGTCCGCCTGGGAACGTTGTTGGATCTTCAGGTGTACTCGGATCATCAATACCTGTGGTTTCTTCACAGTCTGTTAATCCATCATTGTCAGAATCTTGTCCATTTGGACACAAAGGTACTGTAACAGAAATAGTAGCTACATTAGAAGTATTGCCATCTGTATCATCTACTGTATATGTTACTGTAGATGTTCCTGTAAATCCTGACTCTGGATCAAACGTTACTGTGCCATCCCCGTTAGAAGTATAAGTCCCTTCTCCTGGAATAATAATACTTGTCTGTTGTCCTGGTGTACTTGGATCTAAATCTATACTTCCCAAATCTAAACTACCATCTGGATCTGTATCATTATCTGCAATTGGAATAACTACATCTGTATCCAAATCTGTTGAACTATTATCATCATTCGCTACTGGAGAAGCAAATACTTCTATTATAGCTGTTGCTGTATCACAAATACTGCTATCAGCTTCTAAACAAATAGTATACTCTACGGTATAAGTTCCTGGTGTTGCTCCTGCCGGAACAGTAATCGTTCCATCCGTGTTAATCGTAACTCCTGTTAAACCACCATCATTTGAAATCGCTATGGTACCATCATCAATAAGCGCATCCGTTGCTGGTGTTGTACCATCAGCATCGTCATTGGTAAAGACCGTTGCTGTGGTGCCTCCTGTCGTCGCATCTACTGGCGATCCACTAAAGTCATCATTGTTTGCTGTGATTGTTGGTGGTGGCCCTACTTGTAAATCTGCCGTAGCTGGCGGGGAAGTATAGGTTCCTATGGAATACGTGGCAGAATTCGTGTAGGTACCATTAGTTGCTGTTGCGGGTATATCTACAGTATAAATAAGTTGGACCGTAGAATTTCCAGGTATGAAATACTCGGTATAAGGATAAGTGGCTGCATCTACTCCTCCAACAAAAGAGAGTGTTCCTGCATCTGATAGTGAAGGAATACTTGTAGAATTCGTTGCTGTAATATCACTTGTACCACTAATAGAATTAAATGTAAAAGGAGTTGGAAGATCATCAGCTATTGCATCTAATGAAGATGGATCTGTTGATGTATTCTGAATAGAAATCGTATAAGTAGCCGTATTTGGTACTGAAAGTACATTTGTAGGCGATACAGTCTTGGTTAGATTTAAGGTTGGCGCCGCTGTTGGTGGGAAACTTGTAATTGAAGTAGGGTCATCAAAATTACCTGTATATTTCAATTGCGTACCAGATAGTCCATAAGCATAGGGTTGAGCATTCGTATTTGCTCCAACACAATTATTTAAAAAATAGTATCTTGCTTCTACAATATTACCAGAACCAGATACTCCGCAACCAGGTAATAATTGAAAATACAATTCATCTAAGGTACCAACAGTAATACAAGAAAAATCTGATTGTAGTACTTCTACACCAACTAACTGAAAACATTCAGCATCAAAATCAATGTTACCTACTGGTTGAAAAGATATATCACCATTATCCTGAGTCGTTCCGAATGTATAAGTAACATCAAAAACACTTAATTGTCCTATTCCTCCACTCGTTAGGTTAACTCCACCAAGAATTCCAGTTGCATTTGCGCTAATTCCACTATCAATTTGAACAGTATCATTTTGCGTTCCAAGTACAGTTCCAATTTCATCTTCTAATGTAACTGTAATATTTCCAATTTCACCAACAGGTTCACAAGGATATATAATATACCAATAAAGTGTTTTACATTCACCATCGTTTAATATTCCCAATGATTGATTATTAGCTTGATTTCCTCCTAAACTATATCCAACTCCAGAAATATTAAAAGTTGCATTTAATTGCGATGAAGTTACTCCTGTATTGTTACAAAATTCATAAGACACATAAGTTGCATGAGGCCCATCAAAATCAGGAAGACATGGCTTATTGCTATCTACAATTAATGTATTTGAAGTTTTTAAAGTTATAGTTTGAGAAAAACCAAATGAGCCAAAAAATAATAAAAAAGTTAAAGCTAAAAGTCTAGTTTTAACAGCAATTAATTTTGTGTCCGTTTTGTAAGAATAGTTTCTTGACATAATAACTGATTGTTTAAATATGTGAAATAAAATATTCTCTGATGATGAGGATATTTTTAATGTTGTGTTTAGGATTTTTTTAAAAAAAGGAAATTTATCAACATCCGAAATTGAATTCCTATTGAAGTATTGCATTAATTTGGGATAAATAAGGTTAATATCAATAATAGCAGTTGCAATATAATAATAATTAATTTATAAGAAAACATAATTATATGACACTAAACTTAATTAATAGTCACATTGCTTTTTTAGTTTGATATAAATTATTGTACTTATAATACACATATATATAATATTTATAAGCTTTTATCTTTACAATAGCGTTAAAATAAATATGCAATAAAACTATTAATTCTATATTTGCAGCCAACTATTAACCATATGAGTTTTTTAGAAGAGATTAAACGTAGACGTACATTTGGCATTGTTTCTCATCCAGATGCCGGAAAAACAACTTTAACAGAAAAATTATTACTCTTTGGTGGTGCCATTCAAGAAGCTGGAGCTGTTAAAAGCAACAAGATAAAGAAAGGTGCTACAAGTGATTTTATGGAGATTGAACGACAACGAGGTATTTCTGTTGCTACTTCTGTATTAGCTTTTGAATATGAAGGTATTAAAATTAATATTCTGGATACTCCAGGACATAAAGATTTTGCTGAAGACACCTTTAGAACCCTTACAGCTGTAGATAGTGTTATTGTTGTTATTGATGTTGCAAAAGGTGTTGAGGAACAAACTGAAAAGCTAGTAGAAGTTTGTAGGATGCGTCATATTCCCATGATAGTTTTTATAAACAAACTTGATCGTGAAGGAAAAGATGCTTTTGACCTGCTAGACGAAATCGAACAAAAACTTGGTTTAAAGGTTGCTCCCATGAGTTTTCCGATAGGAATGGGTTACGATTTTAAAGGCATTTATAATCTTTGGGAACAGAACGTTAACCTTTTTACAGGTGACTCTAAAAAAGACATAGAAGATACTGTAGAAATTACTGATTTAAAATCGTCTACATTAGATGAATTGGTTGGTGAACCTGCTGCCAATACACTAAGAGAAGAACTTGAATTGGTTCAAGGTATTTATCCAAAGTTTCATAAACAAGCTTATCTAGATGGTGATTTACAACCTGTATTTTTTGGTTCTGCCTTAAATAATTTTGGTGTTAGAGAATTATTGGATTGTTTTATCAACATAGCTCCTCCTCCTCGAGCAAAACAAAGTGAAGAACGTCTAGTTAAACCAGACGAAAATACCTTTAGTGGTTTTGTATTTAAAATACATGCCAATATGGATCCTAACCATAGAGACAGACTCGCATTTATTAAAATCGTGTCTGGTGAATTTAAACGCAATACGCCATATTTACATGTAAGACATGGAAAGAAACTAAAATTCTCAAGTCCGAATGCTTTTTTTGCTGAAAAGAAACAGATTGTAGACGTGTCTTATCCCGGTGATATTGTTGGGTTACATGATACTGGAAACTTCAAAATTGGAGACACGCTAACAGAAGGCGAACTATTAAACTATAAAGGAATTCCTGCCTTTTCTCCAGAACACTTTAGATATATAAATAATGCTGATCCTTTAAAAGCTAAACAACTTTATAAAGGTATTGACCAACTTATGGATGAAGGTGTTGCACAATTATTTACACTAGATATTAATGGCAGAAAAGTAATAGGAACCGTTGGAGCCTTACAATACGAAGTTATACAATATAGACTTGAACATGAATATGGTGCAAAATGTACTTACGATAACCTTAATGTTCATAAAGCTTGTTGGGTTGAACCTGAAGATGAAAACAATGAAGAATTCAATGCTTTTAAACGTGTTAAACAACGTTTTTTAGCAAAAGATAAACAAGGACAACTTGTGTTTTTAGCAGATTCGCTTTTCTCATTACAAATGACACAACAGAAGTATCCAAGTATTAAATTTCATTTGACTTCTGAGTTTTAAAAAATCGACTTTGAAGACATTTTTAAAAATAAATATAATTTTATTTTGTATTTCATCGATTTTTTTATACATTTAATCGATTTTTAACCCAAATCTAAATGCCTATGGACAATCTATCTAATGTTTATAATAATGGAGAAATTATTATAACTCATGATTCCTGTTTATGTAATAATTCAGGAAAATGTACCCAAAACGTGTCAAAAATAATTGGAACGTCTTTGTCGACTTTAAATGACAAAAACGGTTCTAAATCACGTTTAATGATTGAGCATATTAAAAGATGCCCTTCTGGTGCTTTGAAATATCATGAAGTAAAAAAAGTAAGTTAAAAAAAGCCCTTTGGATTACCAAAGGGCTTTTTTTTTAAGCTTGTCCTGTAGGTCCAAAATTTAATGGAACAGGTGTTTTTTCGTAATCTTTAATTTTCCCATGAGCATTTTCAAAGCGTTTTACATTTTCATTTAATGCTTTTACTAATCGTTTTGCATGTTGGGGTGTTAATATAATTCTGGATTTTACTTTACTTTTAGGAGTTCCAGGCATAATACTTACAAAGTCTAAAACAAATTCTGATACAGAATGGTTTATTATTGCTAAGTTGGAATAGGTTCCCTCTGCAACTTTCTCGTCTAATTCAATATTAATTTGTCCTTTCTTTGGATTATTATTTTGATCTGCCATAATTTTTATCTTTATAAAAAAAGCTTCAAACAAAATTTGAAGCCTTTAATGTATTAATTAAAATTCATTTCTTGTTTTGCTTGAAGCATCTTATCGAATTCTTCTTTAGATCCTACAATTATATTATCATAGGCTCGCATTCCTGTACCAGCAGGAATTCTGTGTCCAACAATAACATTTTCTTTAAGTCCTTCAAGTGTATCGACTTTACCGTTAACAGCGGCTTCGTTAAGAACCTTAGTTGTTTCCTGGAATGAAGCTGCAGAAATAAATGATTTTGTTTGTAATGATGCTCTTGTTATACCTTGTAAAATTGGAGTTGCTGTTGCTGGTTTAACATCTCTTGCAATAACTAGATTTTTATCTTCACGTCTTAATAACGAATTTTCATCTCTTAAATCGCGTGAAGTAACAATTTGTCCTGCTTTTAAATTTTGAGAATCGCCTGCATCTTCAACAACTTTCTTACCAAATATTTCGTCGTTTTCTCTAATAAAGTCAGATTTATGTACTAATTGGTTTTCTAAGAATATAGTATCTCCAGAATCTTCAATTCTAACTTTTCGCATCATTTGTCTTACAACAACTTCAAAGTGTTTATCATTAATCTTTACACCCTGTAAACGATATACTTCCTGTACTTCGTTTACTAAGTATTGTTGTACAGCAGAAGGTCCTTTAATATTAAGAATATCGTTAGGCGTAATAGAACCATCAGATAATGGCATACCTGCTTTAACATAATCGTTTTCCTGAACAAGAATCTGATTTGAAAGCTTAACCAGATATTTTTTAATATCACCTAATTTAGACTCAATAATAATCTCGCGATTACCACGCTTTATCTTACCAAAGGATACCCCACCATCTATTTCGCTTGTACCAGCTGGATTAGAAGGGTTACGTGCTCCAAATAATTCGGTTACACGTGGTAAACCTCCTGTAATATCTCCTGCTTTAGCAGATTTACGAGGTATTTTAACTAGAATTTTACCAATACTAATTTTTTCACCATCGTCAATCATTAAGTGAGCTCCAACTGGTAAGTTATAAGATCTAATGGTATTTCCTTTTCCGTCTTCAATATGTAAAGTTGGAATTAGCTTTTTATTTCTAGATTCTGAAATTACTTTTTCTTGGAATCCAGTTTGCTCGTCAATTTCTACTTGATATGTAACACCTTGCTCAATGTTTTCGTATCGTATTTTTCCAGCAAACTCAGATATAATTACACCATTATATGGATCCCATTGACAAACAACATCGCCTTTTTTAAGTTTCTTACCATTTTTTACAAATATGGAAGAACCATAAGGAATATTATTTGTACTTAATGTAATTCCAGTTTTCTCATCAATTAATTTTAATTCAGATGTTCTAGAAATTACAATATCTACTTGGTTGCCTTCACCATCTTCACCTTTTACAGTTCTAAGATCTTCTATTTCGGCTTTACCATCAAACTTAGCGATAAGTTTGTTTTCTTCTGAAATGTTACCTGCAATACCACCAACGTGGAATGTACGTAATGTAAGCTGTGTGCCAGGTTCTCCAATAGATTGTGCAGCTACTACTCCAACAGCTTCTCCACGTTGTACCATTTTACCAGTTGCTAGGTTTCGTCCATAACATTTTGCACAAATACCTTTTTTAGCTTCACAAGTTAATGGTGAACGTGCTTCTACTGAATCTAAAACAGAACTTTCGATTTTCTTAGCAATCTCATCTGTAATTTGACCTCCAGATTCCACAAAAAGTTCGTCTGTTAATGGATCGTAAACATCATGTAAAGACGTACGACCAACAATTCTTTCTTCAAGAGTTTCTACAACTTCTTCGTTTTTCTTTAATGGCTCTATTGTAATTCCTCTTAATGTTCCACAATCTTCTTCGTTTACAATAACATCTTGAGACACATCCACTAAACGACGTGTTAAGTAACCAGCATCAGCTGTTTTTAGTGCTGTATCGGCAAGTCCTTTACGAGCACCATGTGTAGAAATAAAGTATTCTAAAATTGAAAGTCCTTCTTTAAAGTTTGAAAGAATTGGATTTTCAATAATTTCTCCTCCTCCAGCTGTAGATTTTTTTGGTTTTGCCATCAAACCACGCATTCCTGTAAGCTGACGAATCTGTTCTTTAGAACCACGAGCTCCAGAATCAAGCATCATATACACAGAGTTAAAACCTTGTTGATCTTCGCGAATACGCTTCATAGACAACTCGGTCAATTCAGCGTTTGTTGATGTCCAAATATCAATAACTTGATTATAACGTTCGTTATTGGTAATTAATCCCATATTATAGTTTGCCATAATACCATCTACTTGCTTGTTGGCATCATCAATCATTGGGTATTTTTCTTCTGGAATAATAATATCCCCTAAACTGAAAGATAATCCTCCTTTAAATGCAAAGTGATATCCTAGTTCCTTAATCTCATCTAAAAATGCTGCAGTTTCAGGAACAGATGTTACTTTTAAAATCTTACCAATAATATCTCTAAGAGATTTCTTAGTTAAAACTTGGTTTACATATCCTGCTACTTCAGGTACTTTTTCGTTAAAAAGTACACGTCCAACAGTAGTATCAATTATCTGATCTACAAGTATTCCTTCTTCGTTAAAATCTTTTGTTCTTACTTTAATTGAAGCATTAAGTTCTACTCTTTTTTCGTTGTAAGCAATAATTACTTCTTCAGGAGAATAGAAAGTTAATCCTTCACCTTTTACAGTATAATCCTTATCTGTCTTGCGCAACTTAGTCATGTAATAAAGACCAAGTACCATATCCTGAGAAGGAACTGTTACAGGAGAACCATTTGCTGGATTTAAGATATTGTGAGAAGCCAACATTAATAATTGTGCTTCAAGTATAGCTTCTGGTCCAAGTGGTAAATGTACAGCCATCTGGTCACCATCAAAATCGGCATTAAATGCAGTACAAACTAATGGGTGCAACTGAATTGCTTTACCTTCAATAAGTTTAGGTTGGAATGCTTGTATACCAAGTCTGTGAAGCGTAGGAGCACGATTTAAAAGAACCGGATGTCCTTTTAAAACATTCTCTAAGATATCCCAAACTACAGGTTCTTTTCTATCTATTATTTTCTTAGCAGACTTAACTGTTTTTACAATACCTCTTTCTATTAGTTTTCTAATAATAAAAGGCTTGTAAAGCTCTGCTGCCATATTTTTAGGTAAACCACACTCAAATAACTTTAACTCTGGTCCAACAACAATTACCGAACGTGCAGAATAATCAACACGTTTTCCAAGTAAGTTTTGTCTGAATCTACCTTGCTTACCTTTTAAACTATCACTAAGAGATTTTAAAGCTCTGTTAGATTCAGTTTTTACGGCATTTA
>JABDPN010000227.1 GCA_013042715.1 Flavobacteriaceae bacterium
AAAGGTCAGTTAAACTTCGGAATAGGTGTTTGGTTTTAATACAACAATATGATTCTAAGAATTATAATAATTTGTTTGCTTAGTCAGCGTTTTGGATTTACACAAAACGCTGACTCATTCAGTAAAAAAGCACAAAAAACAATTGTATCGACCTATGATATTAAGCAGTATGAAGTTAGTTTAGTATCCATAGATTCTGAAATTTCTGAAATCTTACCAGCTAATTTTTCTAATGATAACTTCTATAAAATTCAATCTGAAGACATCTTAATAGGTTATGCATATTTTGGTACAACCATGAGTATGGTAGATACTTTTGATTATTTAATTCTGTTTGATAAAGAATTGATAATTAAAAACACAAAAGTTATAAAGTATAGAGAAGATTATGGAAGCGAAATTGGTAGTAAACGATGGTTAAAACAGTTTACTGGAAAAACTTCAGAGGATAAGGTGATTTATGGTGAAAATATTGCTGCAATTTCTGGCGCAACTATCTCTGTAAAAGCGATGACAAAAGCAATGAATAACGTTTTAAAGTCATTAAAAATTCTAATTAATAAACAGGTTTTATAATGCAATTAAATGGTTTAATATACACACTACCTAAGGAATTAAAATTACTAATAGGAGCTTTTGTAATCATCCTAAGTATTGGATTTTATACTGGATTATTGTTTGTTTCTGAAACATCATCTACAAACCCTTCAGGAATAGAAGAACATTACTTAGGCAATGAAGAGAATGAAGATGCAAACATCATGAAATTTAAAAAGAGTAACAGAGAAATGCTCACTTTGGTGCATAACCATGTTATATCAATGTCTTTTATTTTTTTCTTACTTGGTTTAATTATGATTGTTACGAAGCTAAACCTAAACCTGAAATTGTTTTTAATATTAGAACCTTTTTTATCAATTGTTCTAACTTTTGGAGGACTTTATCTCATGTGGTCAGGTGTATTTTGGTTTAAATATATTGTGATGCTTTCAGGTATCTTAATGACGCTTTGTTTTACAGTTTCGGTATGTGTGATTTTTCGACAGTTATTTGTGAAATAATTCTATACATTAATCTATTTTAATTCAGATTAAATCTTAATTCATGTTTTAAAAAACTTAAACTTTAAGTATCTTCGTACAATAAAAATCACAAAAACATGAATAGCACTATAGAAAAACTATTAAACGATCAAATTAAGTACGAAGCAAGCGCAGCAATGCAATATTTAGCTATGGCATCTTGGGCAGATATAGAAGGCTATAGTGGTGTTGCAGAATTCTTTTATGCACAATCTGAAGAAGAGCGTTTGCATATGACCAAATTAGTAAAATTTGTAAACGAAAGAGGTGGCAAAGTAATTGTTCCTGCTTTAGAAAAACCAAAAGGAGATTTTAATTCGCTTAATGCACTTTTTGAAAAATTTTTAAATAGCGAAATCTTTGTAACAGAGCAAATCAACCATATAATCTATGAATGTTTACAACATAAAGATTATAACGTTCATAATTTTATGCAATGGTATGTTACTGAGCAATTAGAAGAGGAAGCAACGGCTAGAACACTTTTAGATAAACTAAATATTATTGGTGAAGATAAATCTGGACATTATATGTTCGATAGAGATATTTTAACCATTGTAGCAGATGCTGGAGAAGCTCCAGTTTAAAGGCATAATTATAGATATTAATAAAAAAGATTCCGTTTAGGAGTCTTTTTTATTTACTGTAAATGGGAAAGGGTAAAAAAAAGAAAAAGAAGAAAAAGCTAAAAGAATGTTGCGAAAAGTACCTTAAAAAAAAAGGGAAATACTGCAAGAAATGCCCTTTGAATTAACATAAAATCTACATTTTCAATATTTATACATAATAAAATGTATATTTGCATGCAATTAAAATCTTAATTGCAATGATATCACATCAAAACAAGATAGCAGGAGAAGGTCTTACCTACGACGATGTACTGTTAATCCCAGCTTATTCAGAAATTTTACCAAGAGAAGTCAGTATTAAAAGCAAGTTTTCTAAAAACATCAGCTTAAATATTCCTATTGTTTCTGCAGCTATGGACACCGTTACAGAAAGTAAAATGGCTATAGCTATGGCTCGAGAAGGTGGAATGGGTGTTTTGCACAAAAACATGACAGCTAAAGAACAGGCAGCAAAAGTAAGAAAGGTAAAACGTGCAGAAAGTGGTATGATCATCGATCCTGTAACATTGCCATTAGATGCTATTGTTTTAGATGCTAAACAAAACATGGCAGAACATAGTATTGGGGGTATTCCAATTATTGATGATAACGGAATACTAATTGGTATTGTAACAAACAGAGATTTACGTTTTGAGCATAACAATCAAAGACCAATTGCAGAGGTAATGACTAGTGAAAATCTAGTAACAGCGAAAAAAGGCACATCCTTAAAAGATGCTGAGGTGATTTTACAATGTAATAAAATTGAAAAACTTCCAGTTGTTGACGATAATAATAAGCTTATTGGTTTAATTACGTTTAGAGATATTACAAAACTAACTCAAAAACCACATGCCAATAAAGATAGATATGGAAGATTACGTGTTGCAGCAGCAATTGGTGTAACAGAAGATGCAGTAGAACGTGCAGATGCACTAGTAAAATCTGGAGTTGATGCAGTCGTTATCGATACTGCTCATGGACATACAAAAGGTGTTGTAACTGTTTTAAAAGCCATAAAATCTAAGCATCCAAATCTAGATGTTGTTGTTGGGAATATTGCTACAGGATCTGCTGCAAAATATCTTGTAGAAGCTGGAGCAGATGCTGTAAAAGTAGGAATTGGACCAGGCTCAATCTGTACAACGCGAGTCGTAGCAGGAGTTGGATTTCCTCAGCTTTCGGCAGTTATGGAAGTATCAGAAGCTTTAAAAGGATCAGGTGTTCCGGTAATTGCAGATGGAGGTATTCGATATACTGGAGATATACCTAAGGCTATTGCTGCTGGTGCAGATTGTGTGATGTTAGGATCACTTCTTGCCGGTACAAAAGAATCTCCTGGAGAGACAATTATTTACGAAGGAAGAAAATTTAAATCGTATCGTGGAATGGGTTCTGTTGAAGCTATGAGACAAGGTAGTAAAGACAGATATTTCCAAGATGTAGAAGACGATATTAAAAAACTGGTACCAGAAGGTATTGTTGGTCGTGTACCTTATAAA
>JABDPN010000228.1 GCA_013042715.1 Flavobacteriaceae bacterium
CACGAGGCATTCTAAAAACTAAAGAGACATGGATTCTAACCCTTGCAGAAGGTAGTAGAATTGGTATTGGCGAGTGTGGTATGTTTAAAGGCTTGAGTTATGACGACAGACCAGATTTTGAAGACAAACTCCTTTGGACCTGCGAAAATATTAATCTTGGTTTAGACCATTTGTTACAGGAGCTTCAGGAGTTACCAAGTATACAGTTTGGATTGGAAATGGCTTTTAGATCCTTAGAAGCAGAGCATCAGTTTAAGTTGTTTCCTTCAGAATTTACAGAAGGTTCGCAAGCCATTCCTATTAATGGATTGATATGGATGGGAAGTGCAGCGTTTATGAAACAACAAATTGTAGAAAAGCTGGAACAAGGCTTTACATGTATTAAAATGAAAATTGGAGCAATCGATTTTAATACTGAAATCAAGCTGCTAAAATCCATACGTCAAGAATTCACTTCAGAAGATATTGAATTACGTGTAGATGCCAATGGTGCTTTTGCGCCTCATGAAGCCTTAGAGAAGCTTAAAATACTATCAGACTTGGATTTACATTCCATAGAGCAACCCATTAAGCAAGGACAGATTGAAGACATGGCCAGACTTTGTGAAGCGACACCTTTACCAATTGCACTGGACGAAGAATTAATTGACGTGCATAACGTAACAAAAAAGCAGGAACTGCTACAAACTATACAACCACAGTACATTATTTTAAAACCTACACTTGTTGGTGGTTTTAAAGGTAGTACAGAATGGATTGAAGCAGCAGAAGCCAACAAGATTGGTTGGTGGATTACAAGTGCTCTGGAAAGTAATATTGGTTTAAATGCTATTGCACAATGGGCCTATACGCTTAACAGTAAATTACCTCAAGGTTTGGGAACAGGAAGTTTATTTACCAATAACTTCGATTCGCCTTTAGAGGTTATACAAGGACACTTGATGTATAATATTAATAAAAAATGGAAATTATAAGATATTAATTACGTAAAATAAAAACTGTCAGTTCGAGTGAAATTCTGTAATATTGAACAAAGTGAAAATTAAGAATTTAGTATCGAGAACAAGGTTTTTACTAAAATTCTATTCTCGATATATCCTTCGTCATCACTTAAATATTGTAGACGACTCAGGACACTCGAATTGACGAATTTTAGCTTATTATAAATAATATAAAAATTTAACAATGTATATAAGACAAGTATTAAAAGTAGAACACGATTGGTGGCGTTATGTATTAGGTGTATTAGCTGCAATAGCTGGAGTTGGTGTGTTTTCCATACCACATTTAATAGGCATCTTTACTAAGGTGTTTAATGGTACAGCAGATGGTGCACGACTGGAAGATGTAAACTACCTCATGTCGCTTTTTGAATCTAATGTTAACTTGGTATTTATGCTCTTACCATTTGTTGGTGGATTAGTGTTTTTACTGCTTATAGTTAAGTATTTACACAAGCAATCTTTTACCATGCTCACTACAGCACGTGGAAAAATAGATTGGAAACGTGTTTGGTTTGCCTTTATTTTTTGGGGAATAATCTCGTCTGGAATGATTCTGGCAGAATATTATATGAATCCTGAAGACTTTGTATTTAACCTTAAATGGCAGCCATTTATTATACTTTGTATTATTGCAATTATTCTGATTCCCTTACAAACCAGTTTTGAAGAATACCTGTTTAGAGGTTATCTCATGCAAGGTTTAGGAGTGATTACCAGAACCAAATGGTTTCCATTATTAGTGACATCTGTAGTATTTGGTTTGTTACATATTGCAAATCCTGAAGTTGAAAAACTGGGTAATATTATTATGGTCTATTACATTGGTACAGGACTGTTTTTAGGTATTGTAACTTTAATGGACGAAGGACTTGAACTGGCTTTAGGTTTTCATGCGGCAAATAATGTGTTTACAGCAGTATTGGTAACAGCAGACTGGACAGCATTCCAGACACACTCTGTATTAAAAGATTTATCAGATCCAACAGAAGCTGTTTTAAGCGATGTACTCGCTCCAGTAATAATAATCTTCCCAATACTCCTGTTTATTTTTGCTAAAATGTATAAATGGACGGGATGGAAAGAAAAATTGATTGGACGTGTACACGACTTACCAAAAGACGATTATAAAATCCTGGATGAAATAGGTACAGAATAAAATATAAAAGCATCTCGATTGAGATGCTTTTTTTGTATTATCGTTTAACGGTTGGTGTATGGTTTAGTTGCGTGTTTAAGCAACTAATTTAGTAAACAAAAACGAACGCGAGAAAATTCCGAAGGAATTTTCCAAATAGGCACTGACGAAAGCAATTAATTATACACATTGTTGGCTTTAGTGCTTTTATTACTTTTTATTCTCTTATCTCTGAAAAACAACCAAACACATAAAAGTACAATTGTTGCTAAAATATAATAACCACCATTTCTGTTAGGTATTGTAAATCCACCAATAAGAAAGTTACCAACGACATGAGCTGTAATTGAAGCAATAAGTCCAAAATTTAAATAAATTAAACCAAATAAGAAGCCATAAATGATAATGTAAATAACGTAAATAAAAGTTACTTCCGTTC